>JAOAIT010000061.1 GCA_026414565.1 Verrucomicrobiia bacterium | reverse complement strand
CATCGCTCGATGAGTCAGCTGTTACGCACTGTTTAAATGATGGCTGCCTCTAAGCCAACATCCTCACTGTCTAAGCAACGTCACATCCTTTCCACTTAACCGTGTTTAGGCACCTTAGCTGCCGGTCTGGGCTGTTATCCTCTCGGCCACGGATCTTATCACTCGTAGCCTGACTGCTGCGGTACTGGAACCCATGGCATTCGGAGTTTGATTGGTTTTGGTATCCTGGTGGGGACCCTAAGCCATTCAGTGCTCTACCTCCATGGTTTACTGCCGCAACGCTCGCCCTCAAGCGATTTCGGAGAGAACCAGCTATCACGGGGTTTGATTAGTCTTTCGCTCCTACTCTCAAGTCATCTCAGGATTTTTCAACATCCACGAGTTCGGTCCTCCACCTGGTGTTACCCAGGCTTCAACCTGCTCAAGAGTAGATCACCTCCGCTTCGGGTCTATTGCCCGCGACTAATCGCGCATTTCGCACTCGGTTTCCCTTCGCCTCCACCCCAGAAGGGCTTAGGCTGGCCACGGACAATAACTCGCAGACTCATTATGCAAAAGGCAGGCCGTCATCCCGCTTGCGCGGGACTCCGACACATTGTAGGCTTGTGGTTGCAGGTACTGTTTCACTCCCTTAAAAAGGGTGCTTTTCACCTTTCCCTCACGGTACTAGTTCACTATCGGTTGCCAGGGAGTATTTAGCCTTATCCGGTGGTCCGGACAGATTCACGCGGGGTTCCACGTGCACCGCGTTACTTGGGATACCTCTGGTAGATTACTGAGCTTCGCTCACCCGGCTGTCACGGTCTATGGCCCATCTTTCCATATGGTTAAGCTCGCCGTTCACCTTCCCGTACGAGGTCCCGCTACCCCGGAGGGATAAATCCCCCCGGTTTGGGCTGTTCCGCTTTCGCTCGCCACTACTAACGGAATCACTTCGTTTTCTTTTCCTGGGGTTACTGAGATGTTTCACTTCACCCCGTATCGCCTCGCCGGACTATGCATTCATCCGGCGATGACCGGCTGTTACACCGGCCGGGTTGTCCCATTCGGAGATCCACGGATTAACGCCTGTTTGCGGCTACCCGCGGCTTATCGCAGCTTACCACGTCCTTCATCGCCTCCTGGCACCAAGGCATTCACCGCAAGCCCTTAGTAGCTTGATCACAAAGTCACCTGTAGCTCGCGCTACAGAAACTCAGCGAACAACCGCATTGGGTTTGATTGCCTTCATCATGCCTGTGTGTGGTTGTCAAAGAACGCTCCCGGCCTTCCCGCCCCCGAGGGGTTTAGCCCCGGCGACGACCAGCCCGGAAAAATCGTTGGTTGTCCTGCAAGTGGTGGGCGCGACTGGACTTGAACCAGTGACCCTGCGCTTATCAAGCGCATGCTCTAACCAACTGAGCTACGCGCCCGCCGACCATTCCAAACCCCGCGGGCGGGATTTGAAATCTCAGTTTGGTGGAGCTGAGGAGAGTCGAACTCCCGACCTATAGCTTGCAAAGCTACCGCTCTACCACTGAGCTACAGCCCCGCACCCCTGTCCAGGGACGGCGCGGCCGCCCCGGAAGTTCGATACTCGATCCACTTGCCAAAGAGCACTCTGCTCCTTGAGAGCTGAGTTGTGCGATAAGGTTCAGCCCGCAGCCCCGCCTGAAGGCGAAGCTGTTCGACCTGGGAACGCGGTTGTGACCCCGCGTCCGTGGTTCTCCTTAGAAAGGAGGTGATCCAGCCGCAGGTTCCCCTACGGCTACCTTGTTACGACTTCATCCCAATCACCGGCCATACCTTCGGCACCCGCAAGGAGCGACTTCGGGTACAACCGGCTTTCATGATGTGACGGGCGGTGTGTACAAGGCCTGGGAACGTATTCACGGCGCCGTAGCTGATGCGCCATTACTAGCGATTCCGGCTTCATGCCGTCGAGTTGCAGACGACAATCTGAACTGGGCCCGGTTTTTGGGGATTTGCTCCACGTTGCCGTATTGCTTCCCATTGTGCCGGGCATTGTAGTACGTGTGCAGCCCTGGCCATAAGGGCCATCCTGACTTGACGTCATCCCCACCTTCCTCCTCGTTGAAGCGAGGCAGTCTGTCCAGAGTGCTTCCCGCTCTCGCGGAAGTGGCAACAGGACACAGGGGTTGCGCTCGTTGCGGGACTTAACCCAACATCTCACGACACGAGCTGACGACAGCCATGCAGCACCTGTGCGCGCTGCCGGATTGCTCCGGCTCGTCAGGCTTTCACCCTTCTACTACGCGCATGTCAAGGCCAGGTAAGGTTCTTCGCGTTGCATCGAATTGAGCCACATACTCCACCGCTTGTGCAGGCCCCCGTCAATTTCTTTGAGTTTTAATCTTGCGACCGTACTCCCCAGGCGGCGCATTTAACGCGTTAGCTCCGCCACGGGCGGGGTCGAATCCGCCCACAGCAAATGCGCACCGTTTACAGCCAGGACTACCAGGGTATCTAATCCTGTTTGCTCCCCTGGCTTTCGTGCCTCAGCGTCAGGAGTTGTCCAGAGACTCGCCTTCGCCACTGGTGTTCCTCTCGATATCTACGCATTTCACTGCTACACCGAGAATTCCAGTCTCCCCTCCAACCCTCGAGCCGGATAGTATTCGATGCAGTTTCCAGGTTGAGCCTGGAGATTTCACATCAAACTTACCCGGCCGCCTACGCACCCTTTACGCCCAGTAAATCCGAACAACGCTTGGGACCTCTGTATTACCGCGGCTGCTGGCACAGAGTTAGCCGTCCCTTCCTCTGTCGGTACTATCAGCCTTGAGGGTATTAGCCTCAAGGGTTTGCTCCCGACTGACAGGGGTTTACGAGCCGAAGCCCTTCGTCCCCCACGCGGCGTCGCTCCATCAGGCTTGCGCCCATTGTGAAAAATTCTCGACTGCTGCCACCCGTAGGTGTCTGGACCGTGTCTCAGTTCCAGTGTGGCTGGTCGTCCTCTGAGACCAGCTACCCGTCTTCGCCTTGGTGGGCCGTTACCCCGCCAACTAGCTGATAGGACGCGGGCTTATCGCGAAGCGCCAGGCCTTGCGGTCCCCAGCTTTGAATCCCGGGCTCTGCCCCCGGGAGTCACATCCGGTATTAGTCCCGCTTTCGCGGGATTATTCCAGTCTTCGCGGCAAATTACCCACGCGTTACTCACCCTTTCGCGACTCCAACTGCGGAATATTGCTACCCCGCAGCCAGCGTTCCACTTGCATGTCTTATCCACGCCGCCAGCGTTCGTTCTGAGCCAGAATCAAACTCTCCGTTCAATAAAACGTTAGCTTGATTCCACCGGAGCTTGCGCCCCGGCGTTGCAATCTTAAAACTCCAATCTCAGCTCGCTAACACAAGCCAAGACTGAAGGGGCTTGAACTTATCGCACAATTCAACTTTCAAAGAGCAGCGGGCCTCGCGACCCAGAAATCTTTTCCCCACTGCGGGGACGAAAAATCTGAGTGCCGAATTCTTTTCTCGACTTCGGCATCTCAGATACCGTTTATCGTTACGCGGGTCAATTTACGCATCCCGCTGACGGCTGTCAACACCTTTTTGCAATTTTTTTTTATTTTTTTCAGCCGTCCGAACCGGCTTTCACCGGCTCCCGTCTCAAAGAGCGGCGCGCTTTTTAGCAAAAGCCAAAATCCGTGCAAGCGTTTTTTTTAATTTTTTTTCATTTTTTTTGATCGCCGCCGGATCCCCCGCCCGCGCCCCCAGCCACGGAAGCGTAAAAACCGGCGGAAAACCGGCCTTTTTTCGCAAAAATCGTGCGTTGGTGCGGGCCGACAAATCCTCCGTTTTTTCCCCCTGCAACACCACCGCCACCACCGGCACGCGCCGCTGCCGCAACAATTCCACGGTCATTAAAACGTGATTCAAGCATCCCAGCCGGTTGCGCGCCACCACCACCGCCCCACAGCGTAACGCCGCCATCAGCTCCAGCGCGTCAAAGTCTTCGCCCAGCGGCGATCGCAAACCGCCTGCGCCTTCCACCAGGACCCAGTCCGCCTGTTGGGCCACCGCCCGGAGATGCGCCAAAACCGCGTGTTTATTGGGTTTTTTCCGCTTGCCCCGCAGCGCAATCGCCGGCGTGAGCGGGATGCTGGACCACCACGGATTGACCACGTCCAGCGGCAGCGCGTGCCCCTGCAGCGCGCTCAACGTCAGCGCATCCTCGCGGCCGCCGGTGCACAAGGGCTTCAGCGCCACCGCGCGCCAGCCCCGCGCGCGCGCATGCGCCAGCAACAGGCCCGTCAGCACGGTTTTCCCCACACCCGTGTCGGTGCCGGTGATGAAAAGCACAGAGTTCAAAGCCGCGGAACGACGTTGTTTCACAACGAATTTTTTTGCAGAAAAACCGCAGCCAATCACGCAAAAAGTCTGACGCAAAAAGTCTGGCGCCGCGCCCCTCCGCCTGGCACACTGTCAGCCATCCCGCACATGAAAAAATGGCTCTGGCTCGCGCTGCTTTTCCTTGCGGCAGGCAAAGGTCTTCACGCCGCGCGGCCCAATGTGTTGATGATTGCCATTGATGATCTCAACGATTGGATCGGCTGCATGTATGGGCATCCCCAGGCCCATACCCCGGCCATGGATCGCCTCGCGGCACGCGGCACGCTCTTCCTCAATGCCCATGTCCAATCCCCCCTCTGCAACCCCTCCCGCGTCAGTTTGATGACCGGTCTAAGGCCCTCCACCACGGGCATTTATGGGCTGGCGCCGGGCCTTCGCAATGTTGAGACCACCCGACAGCGGATCACCCTGCCACAACACTTCGGCCGGCACGGTTATTTCACCGCCACCTTCGGCAAGGTGTATCACGACGGCTCCATCCCCCGGGCTTTTCAAACCAATGAATTTCACGTGTGGGGACCGGCGCCCGGCATGCCCCTCCCCACCAACAAATTCGTCAACACCCCCGCCACCTTGCGCCTCATGGACTGGGGCGTCTTCCCGCCCGATGACCGCGAGCAGGCCGACTGGAAAATTGCGGATGCAGCCATCGCACAATTAAAAAATGCGCCCAAAGACCGGCCCTTTTTTGTGGCGGTGGGCTTTCGTCTGCCCCATGTGCCCTGCTTTGCCTCCCAGCCGTGGTTTGACCGGTTTCCGCCCGAGGACAAGATTTTCCTCCCGCCCTGCCGCGAAGATGATCGCGCCGACCTTCCCGAGTTTTCCTGGTTTCTCCATTGGAACCTGCCGGAGCCGCGGTTGTCGTGGCTGCAGCGCAGCGGCCAATGGCGGCCCCTCGTGCGCGCCTATCTGGCCAGCACCACCTTCATGGACAGCCAGATTCAGCGTGTACTCGATGCGCTGAAGGAGATGGGCGCCGAAGACCACACCCTCATCATCCTGTGGTCCGACAACGGCTGGCATCTGGGCGAAAAGGGTATCACCGGCAAAAACACGCTCTGGGAGCGCTCCACCCGCGTGCCGCTGATTTTTGCCGGGCCGGGGGTGACGCGCGGCGGGCGCTGCCTGCAGCCCGTCGAGCTGCTGGACATTTTCCCCACCCTGCTCGAGCTGTGCCAACTGCCGCCGGTGGACGGTCTGGAAGGCCACAGCCTTGCCCCCCAACTGCGCGACGCCCAAGCCCCCCGCCCCTGGCCGGCCATCACCACCCACAACCAGGGCAATCATGCCGTGCGCTCCGAACGCTGGCGCTACATCCGATATGCCAACGGCGCCGAGGAGCTTTACGACATGAAAAATGATCCCAACGAATGGCGCAACCTGGCGGGAGACGCGCGCTACCGCGACCTCCTCCAAGAGCATGCCCGCTGGCTGCCCAAGGTGGATTTGCCCGCCGCTCCCGGCAGCACCGGCCGCGTGCTCACCCAGACCAATGGCGTGTGGTTCTGGGAAGGGCAGGCCATTAACCCGGCGGAAAAGCAGGAATAATTCCTCCCCACAGCGTCCGCCCACACAAAAAAAAGCGCGTGACGGCCTGTCACCGTCACGCGCGGTGGGCAAGTTTTGTTTGCCGGAGACGCCTCAATCAAAAGCGTGACCGGCGCAGCAGAGCACGTTGCGCACCTTGTGGCGCACCAGCTCCTTCACCATGGTGCGGGCGGGGCCAAGGTATTTGCGCGGGTCAAATTCCTTCGGGTTTTCCCAGAGCACCTTGCGGATGCCGGCCGTCATGGCCAGTCGCAGATCGGTGTCAATGTTGACCTTGGTGCAGCCCACCCGGCGGGCCACCTCGATGTCGGCCTCGGGCACGCCCTGGGCGTCGGGCAGTTTGCCGCCGTATTTGTTGATGAGGGCCACCAGGTCCGCCGGCACGCTGGAAGCGCCGTGCAACACCAGCGGGTAATCCCCCAGGCCGGCGTCCATCAGGGCCTTCTTGATGGCCTTGAGCCGCTCCAAATCCAGGTGTTGCTCGCCCTTGAACTTGTAGGCGCCGTGGCTGTTGCCGATGGCCACGGCCAGGGAATCGCAGCCGCTTTCCTTCACAAACCGCACCGCCTCCTCCGGGTGGGTGTAGTGGCCGCCCTTGCTGAAGCCGCCGCCCTCCTCCCCTTCGTCAAATTGCGCCCCCACCAGATGGCCCAGCTCGGATTCCACCACGCAGTTATGTTTGTGGGCGTAGTCCACCACCTTTTTGGTGATCTCCACGTTCTTCTCAAACGGCTCGTGACTGGCGTCAATCATGACGCTGGTAAAGCCCTCATCAATGCACATCTTGCACAGCTCAAAAGAGTCCCCATGGTCCAGATGCACCGCGATGGGAATGGTGGACAGGCTGACCGCCGCCTCGATGAGTTTCTTCAAATACACCGGGTTGGCGTACTGGCGCGCGCCCTTGGAAATCTGCAGAATCAGGGGCGCCTTTTCCTCCTCGCAGGCCTCGACGATGGCCTGGATCAATTCCATGTTGTTGACGTTGAAGGCGCCCAGGGCGTACTTGCCCTTCAGGGCCTTCGCGAACAGCTCGCGCGTGTGTGTTAATGGCATAACGACATTTCTTAGGTTTGGCCGCGCCCACGGCGCGGGCAGGGGGCATAATAAGAAATTTTCAGCCGCGGGAAAATAAAAATTCACGAACCTTTTGCAGCCCGGGCATGCCGAAGCTGCCGCCGCCCCGCCCAATGCCCCGCCTAATCCGCCGTCTGCCCCACCGGCGGCAGCCTGAACGGCTCCCGTTTGAGCAGCGTCAGCCGCTTGTATTCGGCGGCGGTGGCCAGCATTTGCTCCGGGGGCAGATCCGGCCGGCCGAGCTGCGCCTGCAACAGCTTGATTTGCTGGCCGAGGTACTGGTTGCGCAACTGCTGCAGGGCATGCCGCACCTCGGCCTCAGGCTGATTCATGGGCCGCTCGTCCAGCAGGGCCTCACTCAGCAGATTCCGCAGCCGCTCCTCCTCCAGCGTGGTCAGCAACGCTCCCACCCCCTGCCACGTCTGGCTTTCAGCCGCCGCGCGGCGCAAGGCCAGCAGGCGGCGCACCGGCTCGCTGGTAACCCACGCCAGGTCCATCGCCCCCAGCCACACCGGCGCCGCCTCGTCGTGACACATCACCAGTTGCAACAGCCGCAGCTCCACCGCCGGCGGCCGCTCGACCGGCTCCGGCGGGGCCTCTTCCACCATCAACCCCTCCGCCGGAGCCACGGGCGTGGCGCGAAATTGCTGAATGAACGCGGAAGGATTCAACCCAAAACGCAGCGCCGTTTTCTGGGCATACGTCTCCAGCAACACCTCATTGCGCGTTTTCTTGAGGGCGGTGGCCATGCGGCGGGTGATTTCCAGCCGGCCCTTGTCCGTGGCCGGAGGGTATTGGCTGCACAGGCGCTCGAGCAGATAGTCAAAATATCCCGGCGCCTCCTCCACCGCCCGCTGCAAAGCGCCGGCCCCCTGCTCGCGCACCAGGCTGTCCGGATCATGGGGCGACGGGAGCACGGCCACCCGCACGGCAATCCCCAATGGCAACAGGCCATCAGCCACCCGCTCGGCGGCGTTCTGGCCGGCGGTGTCGGCGTCGAAACACAGCACGACCTCCTCCACATACCGTTTGAGGATGCGCGCGTGCTCGCCCGTGAACGCCGTCCCCTGAGGCGCCACCACGTGGCGCACCCCCGCCATGAAGCACGCAATCAAATCCAACTGCCCCTCGCAAATCACCGCCTGCCGCATCTCCTGAATGGCCCGCCGGCTCTTGTCCAGCCCGTAAAACACGCGGCTTTTGACGAATATGGGCGTTTCCGGCGAATTCACGTACTTGGCCGTCTTTTCCTCGGGATTCAACGTGCGCCCGCTGAAGGCGATGACCCGCCCCTGCTCGTCACAAATGGGAAACATCAGCCGCCCGCGGAAGCGGTCATAGTAATGGTCCCGGCCCTCGGCCCGCACCACCAAACCAGCCTGCTCCATCAACGCCATGTCATAGCCCTTGCGCCGCGCCCAGTTCACCGTGTCATCCCAGGCCTCCGGCGCATAACCCAGCCGGAAAAGCTGGATGGCCTCCGCGCCCACGCCCCGTTTTTGCAAATACTCGCGCGCCACCTGCCCGGCGCTGTCCTGGTTGAGGGCCTGCTGCCAGCGGCGCGTCAACTGCTCATGAATCTCCAGCAGCACCTCCTTAAGCTCGCGCGTCTGCCGGTACTGAGGATCATTTTCAAAAGCCAGGGGGATGTTGGCCCGCTCCGCCAGCCGGCGGACGGCATCGAGAAAAGAAATATTTTCGTATTCCCGGATGAAAGTGATGACATCGCCGCCCTTGTGGCAACCGAAGCAATGGAAGATCTGGCGTTGGGGATTAACGTTAAAGCTCGGCGTCTTCTCCTTGTGAAACGGGCACAGCGCCACAAAATTGGCCCCGGCCCGTTTCAGGGGAAAATAACCGCTGATCACCTCCACAATGTCGCTGGCGGCGCGAACCTGCTCAATGACCTGCGGTGAAATGATCCCGGCCACGGCGCTTCATTTGCCCAGGATTTTGTCCAGCTCCCGCTCCCGCTGCCGCCCCAATCCTTCCTTGGTGCGCAAATCCTCCCCTTCGGTCTTGCTGGGCGGAATCAACAAGTACGGGGCATGTTTGGCCAGTTGCGACCCGCAAAAGGATTTCTTGAAGATGCCGTCCTGAATATCGCCCAGGGTGGGGAAGAAACTGCTGCCCAGCTCTTTTTCCTGGTCTTTGCGGGCCTGCTGTTTCTGTTCCTCGGTCTGAAATTTGGCATTCACCAGGGCCGCCAGCAGGACCAGGATGCACAGAAACCGAATGATGGCCGCCAAAATGCCCAGCGGATACTCCAGCCGCCCAAAGAAGTCGCTGCCGGCCAGTTTGTCGCGCAAGGCATTTTTCAGGAGCATGAAGATGAACCACACCGCCACCACCGTGCCCAGATACCCCAAAAGATGCGCGGAAAGCTGGCTCAACCCGGTCCACTTGATCAGGTAGGGCGCCGCCTGGCGGCAGACATACGCCCCGCCCCCCACCATCCCCAACCACATGAAAAAGTCCAGTAACTCCTGGGACATCCCGCGGCGCCGGCCGCGCAACACCCCAATGACCACCATGATGACCGCCAGGACATCATACCATCCGAAGGGCAAACTGCTGGGCATACTTCAATGCATTGCCGTCCCGGGTGGGTTGCGCCGGCTGGCCTCCGGGCCATTCACGCGCGGGCAGGGCTTACTTTTCTGTGGCTTTCTTGAGCTCTTGCTCTTTGATTTCCTTCAACGTGGGCCGCCTCGGCCCGCCGGACCCCGCGTCCGTGGTGGGCGTGGGCCGGATCAAGAGCAGCTCCAAATTACGCCGCGCCCACTGCCCGCAAAAGCTTTTTTTCAAAATGCTCTCCTGCAACTGGCCGGGCGTCGGGAAAAAAGTGCTGCCCAGGTTGCGTATTTGCGCGTCCACCTGCGCCTGGATTTCCTCCCGGGTGTACACCGGCCCGTTCAACAGGGCCAAAGCCACCACCAAGTAACCGGCGTAACGAATCATGCCCGCCAGCATCCCCAAAATATATTCCAGGCGCCCAAACAAATCGCTGCTCACCAGCTTCTCCCCCACCGCCCGCCGCGTGGCGCCAAAGATGGTCAGGATGATGAGCAACATGGCCACATACACAAACAGGTAGGCAAACAGGTGCGTCACCCCGGCCATCTCCGCAAACCAATTCCCCACCGGCCGGTGATACATGCCGCAAACCACCAAAATCGTGAGAATTTGCAGAAGGGAAAGCAGTTCTTCCGACATCCCGCGCTTGCGCCCGCGATAGATGCCCCACCCCAAAACCACCGCCGTCAGCACGTCAAACCACACCCCGGACATCTCTGTGCTGGCGCTGGCCGGGCCACCTGCTGCTGCCAATAATAACGTTGACATACCCCACACCCGCAGACTGACACCTAATGTATCGCCTTTTTACACAAATGCCAGCCCGATTTTCCCATCCCTGCCCGCGCCTGTCCGCCCCTCCTGGCCCGCTAAATCTTCCATCCCGCCCGATACCGATGCTGGACGAACTTGTCCGCCTCCGGGGCGTTGGCCGCCCGCAGCTCACGCCAATTCCACTCCAGCTTCTTCTGCGCGCGATAGGCCACGTTGCCCAGCAGGGCCGTCTCCGTCAATGGCCCGGCATAATCAAAGTGGCAGGTGGGAGTGCCCCCATTCCGGATGGCCTCCAGCCACTCGGCATGGTGTCCCGGACTGTCCTTGATAAACGGCTTGGGACGCTGGAAATTGGCAAATTTTTGCTCCGGCCACAGCTCATGATTCGTGTAGTTGGCAATGATTTGGCCCTCCTCGCCCACAAACAACACCCCGCTGCGCCACTGCCGATATTGCTCGGGCGTCAACCGCTCCGGATACCGCCCCTGCCCCTGATACCAATAGAGTGTCACCGGCGGTTTGTTGCCGCGGGCCGGATGCTCATAGCGCACCTTCAGCCATGTGGGCACCGACTCCGCATCCACCGGCGGGCCCTCAAGCACCTCCACCGCGCGGGGATGCGACAGCTCCAGCGCCCAGTGGGGCAAATCCATGTAGTGACAGCCAAAGTCCGCCAGCGTGCCCCCGCCAAAGGCCCACCAATTACGCCATTTGAACGGCACCCATTCCGGGCTGTAGGGCCGAAACTCCAGCGGGCCCAGCCATAAATCGTAATTCAGCGACGGCGGCACAGGGGGGAATTCCGTGGGCATCTTGACGCCCCCATAAACCACCTGCACCCATACATGCACCTCGCGCACCGCGCCAATCACGCCGCTTTGCACCAGCTCCACCACCCGCCGATAATTGCGCGAGGCATGGATTTGCGTGCCCAACTGCGTGACCTTGCGTTTCTGCCGGGCCAGCTCGGTGATGCGCCGCGCCTCGCTCACCGTGCGCGCCAGCGGCTTCTCACAATAAATCGGCAGCCCCTTGTTGAGCGCCGCCGCCGCAATCACGGCGTGGCAATGATCCGGCGTGCTGATCACCACCGCGTCCAGTCCCTCCACTTCCAGCAGCTCCCGAAAATCCTGAAAGGTTTTCGCGTTGGGAAAACGCTGGGCGGCCAGGCTCAGGTTGTTCTTATCCACGTCGCATAGCGCCACAATGTTTTCAAACGCCACGGCACGCAAGTTTTCCCCGCCCCGATTGGCCACGCCGATCACCCCCAAATTCAGCTTGCGGCTGGGCGGCACTCCGCCGTTCTGCGACCACACCTGTGGAGCCACCCCGGCCAGCGCCAGTGTGCCCAAAGACATTCCCGCCAGAAACCGGCGGCGCTTCATTGGCTGATTCATAGTCTCATTATACTCCCGCCCCGCCCCTTGGCCAGCAGATGTTGCGCCCGGACCGCAGACGCGGTAGCCTCAAGCCATGAACACCTGCTGGCGTCACAACCCCGCTTTCCGCCCCCTTTGGGTCTCCGTGCTGCTCGCGCTGCTGGGGGGCTGGCTCCCCGCCGCCACGCCCATGTTGCGCGTATTGCAATCTTCCCCGGCCGCTGCCAACCGCCTGCAAAACGCCGGCTTCGAGCAGGCCCAAAACGGCCGCCCCGCCGGTTGGTCTGCCTATCAACGCGGCTTTGAACTGGTCCCCCACGGGGGGCGCCACGGCACCCAGGGCATCCTCTGCCACAATGAGCAGCCCACCCCCGGCAGCGGGGCCGCGCAAACCGTGGTGCTCAACCAAGCCGAACCCGCGCCGCTCCTGGTACAGGCATGGAGCAAGGCGGAAAACGTCAGCGGCAGCGCCGACAACAACTACTCCCTGTACGTGGATTTGATCTATGCCGATGGCTCCCCCTTGTGGGGGCAGACGGCCAATTTCCGCTGTGGCACACACGATTGGGAAAAACGCGAAGTGTGGATTGTGCCCGAAAAACCTGTCAAACAGCTCACCGTATATTGCCTCTTTCGCGGCCACACCGGCAAAGTTTGGTTTGATGACCTCCGCCTGGAGGAGCTGCGTCCGGAGGCTGGGGCTTCCTTCTTCCAGGGCGCCTTTGCCAGCCGTCCCCCAGAAGCCCTGGCCCCACCCCCACCACCCGCGCGCACCGTCCAAACCTCCGATGGGCTTCGACTGGAGATGGCCGGTGATTATGTGCTTGGCGGCAGTTGGCCGCGTGGGGCTGCCCCCGGCGGTTTCATGGTGCGCGACGTGGCGCGCGCCAGTGATTTCCTGCCCTTTCAAAACGGACAATGCCCCGAGCTGGGCCTGCGGTTGGACTACACCCTCACCCCCCGCTCCAACCACCTGGTGGTTACCGGGCGGCTGACGGATACCACCGACCAGGACCGGGCCGTCACCCTGGTTTTTGCACTGCCTGTCGGCACCAATGGTTTCTTGCCGGACAGCCTGGGCGATCATTTCGGCCCGGTCATCCGGCCGCCCCGCGCCTACCGGGCAGAAACGCAGGTCAAGTGCGGCGCGACCGGCACGCTGGCGCTCTATCCCGTCTTCCCCATGTGGCAGGGCAACACGGGCCTGGCCCTGGGGCTGGACATGGCCAAGCCGGCCATTTACCGCCTCGGTTACGATCACACGCTGCAATGGCTCTGGATCGCCTACGATTTCGGCCTGGCACCAGATACCCGAAATTTCCCCCGGGCCGCTGAATTCCAGTTTGTCCTCTATCATTTTCCCGGCGCGCAAGGCTTCCGGGGCGCCTGGCAGAAATACATGGAGATTTTCCCCGACCATTTCGTGGTGCGCTCCCGCGACCAGGGCATCTGGATGCCCTTCACGGACATTTCCACCGTTCAGGACTGGCAGGATTTTGGCTTCAAGTACCACGAGGGCAACAACAACGTCCCCTTTGATGACGCCCACGGCATCCTGAGCTTCCGTTACACCGAGCCTATGACCTGGTGGATGCCCATGCCCAAGGAGACCCCACGCAACCGCGAAGCCGCGCTGAAAATCCGCGATGAACTGTTGGAACGCGGCAAACCCAACCAACGCACTCCCGCCCAGGTCACCCTCGTGGCCGCCATGCAGGATGAAGACGGACACCCCGCGCTTTTATTCCGCAATGAACCCTGGTGTGACGGCGCCATTTGGAGCCTAAATCCCAATCCCCACCTCCCCGGCCCGGTCAATTTTGCACAATGGCACTGGAGCGAGGACATAAAAAAACGGCTCTACGGCCCGGACGCCAAAGGGCAGTTGGACGGTGAATACCTGGACTCCCTGGAAGGCTACGTCACCACCGACCTGAACTACCGCCGCGATCACTTTGCCCACACCACCGTGCCGCTGACCTTCGCCACCGAGACCCGCCGCCTGGCCCTCTTCAAGGGCCTGGCCGTCTTCGAATTCACCCGCTGGTTCTGCGACGACGTTCACCGCCTGGGCAAACTCACTTTTGCCAACGGTGTCCCCTATCGCTTCACCTTTCTCTGCCCCTGGCTCGACATCATGGGCACGGAAACCGACTGGAATCACAACGGCCAATGGAATCCCCCCGGCGATGCCACCCTGAGCCTGTGGCGGTTCATGGCCGGCGCCAAACCGTACGTCCTGCTCATGAACACCCATTACGATGCGTTCACCCCCGATTTGGTGGAAAAGTATTTCCAGCGGTGCGCCTTCTACGGCTTCTTCCCCAGCATGTTTTCCCACAATGCCTCGGAAAATCCCTACTGGCAAAACCCCAAGTGGTACAACCGCGACCGCCCCCTCTTCCGCAAATACATCCCCATCATCAAAGAAACCGCCGAAGCCGGCTGGCGGCCCGTCACCGGCGTTTCGAGTGACAACCCGGCCCTGTGGCTGGAGCGTTTCGGCACCGAAGCCAGCCCCGCCATTTACGTGACCGCCTTCAACCCCACCGCCCAAACCCAGTCAGCCACCCTGCGCTGGCAGCTCCCCCACTCCACCGGCCCCGGCTCCTGGAAGGTGGAGGAGCTAATCACCGCACGCCCCATCGAATTTGCCGCTACCACCGCCTCCTGGCCCTGCACGCTCAAGCCGGAGCAGGCCGCCGTTTTCAAAATCACTCCCTCCCGCTGACGCCCGACCGGGAAGCCTACCGATCCCCCCGGATTCCAGCATCCCGCAAAAAAAACGCGGCCCACCCGGGGCCGCGTGACTGAAGCCATTCAAGGCTCGGGGCTTACCGGCAGTGCCGGGGATGCCCCCAATGCCCATAAAAGATTACCCCGGGCACCACCACCCGCGGATACACCACCACGGGAGGAGGAGGCGGCGGCGCCACATACACCGGCGCAGGAGCCACCACCACCGGCGCGGGCGCGACCACCGGAGCCGGAGCCACCACCGGGGCGGGCGCAGGGGCCACCACTACGGGCGCCGGCGCCACGTACACCGGCGGCGGAGGCGGGGGCGGGCACACCACCGGCAAACCGATGGAAATCGAAAAGCCGAATC
This sequence comes from Verrucomicrobiia bacterium, assembly GCA_026414565.1. Lineage (NCBI taxonomy): Bacteria > Pseudomonadati > Verrucomicrobiota > Verrucomicrobiia > Verrucomicrobiia bacterium. The sequence continues at coordinate 190,471 of JAOAIT010000061.1, read as the reverse complement.
CACCGGCCATCGCCTTCACTGCCGTCAACCCCATCAGGCAACCTGCCAAAAGCAACCGTTTCATAACTTGTCCTTTCTTTGCGGCCTCACCTTGAGGCCTTCACCAGATTGGACTCGGAGCCGCGCCAATTATTCGCAGCCCCCCGCAATTTTTTCGCACTAATTCTTTGAATATCACACCTTGGCTGACTCGTCAAAACTCCCCTTTTCCCCTGGCCCCAAGGGCATGTCCTTCCACCCGGTAAAATTATTTGATTTGACCAGCGGGGCGGCGCGTCCAAATATCATTATATGACTCAACGCACCGTTTATGCCTTCCTGGCGCTTTGCGGCCTGGCCCTCGCCCAGGCGCCCGCCCCGGCCGCCGAAGGGGTGGAAGTTGTGGACAACCAGGACCGCGTCACCGTCAAAATCAACGGCCAGCTCTTCACCGAGTACTGGTACCGCGGCAATCAGCATCCCGCCCTTATCCGCAGGAAAAATGCGGATGGCACCACCACTGTGGTTACCAATGCCACCCGCAAGACGTATTATTGGCCGCTCATCGGCCCCAACGGCCTGCCCATGACCCGCGGCTGGCCGATGGTGCCGGATGCCGAAGGCGAGGAAAAAGACCATCCCCACCACCGCTCGCTCTGGTTCTCCCACGGGGCCGTCAACGGGGTTGATTTTTGGAGCGAAGACGGCAAGGCCGGGCGTATTGTGCATGACCAGTTTCTGGAATTGAAATCCGGCAAAGACGCCGGCTGGATCCGCTCCTCCTGCCGCTGGGTGGGGCCGGATAACAAAGTCGTCCTGACCGATGAGCGCATTCTGCGCGTGTACAACCGCCCGGCCAATGAGCGGTTGTTTGACTTCGAAATCACCCTCAAGGCGCCCCGGGACCAGGAGGTCGTGCTGGGCGACACCAAGGAAGGCACCATGGCCGTGCGCGTGGCCGAAAGCATGCGCTTGAATCGCGGCAAAAACGTCAAAGCCGAAGGCCGCATCGTCCTGAGCAACGGCGTCGAAGGCAATAATGCCTGGGGCAAGGCCGCCGAATGGTGCGATTATTCCGGCCCCGTCCGCGGGCAGCGCGTGGGCATCGCCATCATGCCGCATCCCGCCAACCCGGTGCATCCCACCTGGTGGCACGTGCGCGATTATGGCCTGTTTGCCGCCAACCCCTTTGGCGTGCACGACTTTGAGAAAAAACCGCCCGGCACCGGCAATCTCACCATCCCGGCCGGCAAATCAGTGACTTTCCGCTACCGTTTCTATCTCCACGAAGGCGATGAGAAACAGGCCCGGGTGGCGGAGCGCTATCAACAATACCTCAAAGAAGTTAAATAACCCTGAACCCCCTTCCGTACCTATGAAATCTATCCGCACTCCTTCCCGGCGTCAGTTCCTCAAAACCACCGCCGTGGCCGCGGTGGCCACCAGCCTGAGCGCCCGTTCCTGGGCCCAGGTGGCAGGCTCCAACTCCGACATCCGCGTGGCCGTCGTGGGCTTTGGCGGCCGCGGCGGCGATCACATCCGCGGTTTTGCCGCCCAGCAGGGCACGCGCCTGACGGCCTTGTGTGATTGCGACACCAAAATCCTCGAAGGCGCCGCCGAAAAACAACGCCAGCAGGGCAGGGAAATTGAGACTTACACCGACATCCGCAAGCTCCTGGAAAGCAAAAATGTGGACGTCGTCTCCATCGCCACCCCCAACCACTGGCATGCCCTGGGCGCCATCTGGGCCATCCAGGCCGGCAAGGATGTGTACCTCGAAAAACCCGTCTCCCACAACGTCTGGGAGGGCCGGCAAGTCGTGCTCGCCGCCCGCAAATACAAGAAAATCGTGCAGACGGGCACCCAGAGCCGCAGCAGCCGCGAGGGCATCCTGCCCGCTGTGGAGTGGGTCAAGGCCGGCAATCTGGGCAAAATCGTCATCGCCCGCGGCCTCTGCTACAAGCGGCGCGACAGCATCGGCAAGGTGGACGGCCCGCAACCCATCCCCGCCAACATTGATTATGATCTCTGGTGCGGCCCGGCGGAAAAACTGCCGCTCATGCGCAAGCGCCTCCATTACGACTGGCACTGGGTCTGGAACACCGGCAATGGCGACCTCGGCAACCAGGGCATCCACCAGATGGACATCTGCCGCTGGTTCCTCGGTGAAATGGAGCTGGCCCCCTACGTGCTGAGCGTGGGCGGTCGCCTCGGCTACATTGACGACGGCGAAACCGCCAACACCCAGATTGTCTTCCAGGGTTACGCCAAGGCCCCGCTCATCTTTGAGGTGCGCGGCCTGCCCGCCAAACCCGGCGGCCAGATGGACGTGTACAAGGGCGGCAGCGTGGCCGCCATCATCGAGTGCGAAAACGGCTACGTCACCGTGCCCAACTACCGCAGCGCCATTGCCTATGACAAGGAGGGCAAGGAAATCAAACGCTGGGCCGATACGGGGGACAACAATCATTATGCCAACTTCCTCAAGGCCGTCCGCAGCCGCAAATACGAGGACCTGAACGCCGACATCCTCGAAGGACATCTCTCCAGCGCGCTCTGCCATACCGGCAACATCTCCTATCGCCTGGGCGTAAAGAAAAACCCGGACGAAATCCGTGAGGCCATCAAGGCGGACAAAGGATTCCAGGAAGCCTTTGACCGCATGGCGGCCCATCTGGCGGCCAATAACGTGGACATCACCAAGGACTTGTTGACGCTGGGCGTGCCGCTCCGCATGGACCCGCGCAGCGAGACCTTCCTGGGCAACCAGGCCGCCAACCAGATGCTCACCCGCAACTACCGCGCACCCTACATCGTCCCCACCGTCGCCTGAGCGCGGCGGTTGCCCCCCCACACTCCAGCCGGCTGCACCGCGGCCTGGGCAGGACAGGGGCGGCAGGGTTGACACCATTCCATCCCCGGCAGCGGGGCCGGAATAAAATCCGGCCCCTGTCTGCTTCTCCGGAGGAATTGCGGGTTGCCAACGCCAGCCGGGCGGTTTACTGTGGTTCGCGTAAGGGCATTAGCAACCTCATAACATCCGCCATCGTTTATGTACAAAATCATCGGAGCCGACGGCAACACCTACGGGCCGGCCAGCCTCTTGGAGTTGCAGGGATGGATTCGCGAGCGCCGCGCCAACGGCGACACCCTGGCGCAAGGACCGGGCATGACGGATTGGAAACCGCTGCGTGATTTCCCTGAGTTTGCCCAGGTATTGCAGGAAGTTGCCGTCCCCGGCGTGGCGGCGCCGCTGGCCCCGGCTCCGGCAATCAACCCCGCCGAAATGGTGGCCGGGCCGGCCGTGGGCTTGATGGTTTTGGGGGCCTTGATCATCGTCGGGAATCTCTTTGGCATGGTCAGCAACCTGCTGGGCCTCTCCACGCCCATGACCCAATCCACCGGCGATCCCAACATGGATAAGTTTATTCAGCTTATGTCCGGCACGGTGGGGATTATTTCCGCCATCATTGGCATATTCCTAGGCATCGCCACCATCGTGGCCGGAATGCAGATGCGCAAGCTGCGGAGTTACAGCTTCGCCATGGCCATGTTGATTCTTAACATGATCCCCTGCTGCAACAGTTGCTGCTGTCTGATCGGCCTGCCCATTGGCATCTGGGGTCTGACGATCCTCATGAAGCCGGAGATCAAAAGCGCCTTTCAAAAATAAACCGGCATGGCATCACCCCGGCCCCATGAATCATTCCCGGCAAAGACCCCCCAGCCAAAGGCGGGCCGCCACGCCCCCGATGGATGCAGCATGGGAATCCGGGCGCGCATTCATGATCCTTTTGCCCCGCCGCAACCAGAATCACCCCCGGCCGTTAAACTGATACCGCAAGGCCATGTATAGGGTAATCGGCGGCGACGGCCGGGAATACGGCCCGGCCAGCGTGCAGGAGGTCCGCCAATGGCTGGCCCAGGGACGGCTGCATGTCCAGTCCTTGGTCCGAAGCGAAGCGGAGCCCACCTGGCGTCCCCTGCATACCTTCCCCGAATTGACCCCTCCACCCCCCGCGGCGCTTGGGGCCGTCAGCCATCCCCCCACCTCCAACCCCATGGCCCTGTGGGGCTTTGTCTTCGGCCTGCTCTCGCTCTTGGGCTCCTGCCTCTGTTGTTGCGCCTGCCCCGTCAACCTTCTGGCCATCCTTTTCTCCACCTTGGGCCTGGCTCAGGCCAGCCGCGAGCGGGATACCCACAGCCAGACGCTGGCGGTGGTGGGGCTGATCCTGGGGATTTTAAGTTTGGTTGAGTCCGTGGTGGCCACCCTCGTGGCCGCCCTCTCCAATGCCTTGATCCATGTCGTCCGTTGAGCCGCCCCCGCTGCTGACGCCCCCGCCGGAAACCGCACAGCCAGCGCCCGCTGAACCGCTCCCGGCACGAAAACCGGCCCGTTGGGCCGCGGCTCTGGCCCTCCTCCTCGCCGTGGGCGGGCTGGCAGTGTTGTATTTTGTAAATCCGGAAGGAAGCCGCCTCTACCCCAAATGTTTCCTCTACCAAACCACCGGCCTCCAATGCCCGGGTTGTGGCGGGTTGCGGGCCGGCCATGCGTTGCTGCATGGGGACCTGGCCGCCGCCTGGCGGCTCAACCCCCTGCTGGTGGTGCTCTCCCCCCTGCTGGCGTACGTCGTGCTGCGGGAATTCATGCGGGCGGCCTTCGGACGCGACTGGCCCACCCCCTTCCGGCGGCCTTGGACGCTCTGGGCGCTGCTGGCCGTGCTGCTCTTCTACATGGTCTGGCGCAACCTGCCCTGGTTCTTACGCCTGACCGGCAGCACCTGAGCCAAAGTCCAGGGCACGACGAAAAGCCCGGCAGGCGGCGGCCACGTCGGGCGCATTCAAGATGGCCGAAACCACGCAAATCCTCCGGGCACCCGCGGCCATCACGGCCGCCACATTCTCCAGGGTGATGCCCCCGATGGCAAACCAAGGAATCGGCACATGGGCCGCCGCCCAGCGGACATATTCCAGCGTCACCGGTTTGGCGGTGGGTTTGGTGCCGGTGGCAAAAACCGGCCCAATCGCTATATAAGCCGGTCCGGCGGCCAGCGCCCGGCGGGCCTGCTCGGGGGCGTGGGTGCTAAGGCCGATCTGAAGGGATGCGCCCGCCGGCACCAGCTCGGCCACCTGCTGATGGCCCGCCTCAAAAAAATCCTCCTGTCCCAGATGGCAGAACTCCGCGCCCACCTCCAGGGCGATTTGCGGGTGATCATTGATGACCAGCGGCACCCCGTAATCCCGGGTAACCGGCAGGACTTCCACCGCCATCCGCCGGATCACCTCCGGCGGACAATCCTTGGCCCGAAGCTGGAGGATGTCGCACCCCCCCTGACACAATTCCCGGGCCACCTCGGCGGGCTTGCGTCCCCGCAGGTAGGCGGTGTCCACAAACCCGTACAACCGGCACTCGGCAAGCGGCTTCACAAGGCGTGAAAAAACGGCCCCGTACCCGGCTCAGGATTTCTCCTCGTACAACTCCCGCCGCGCACTGCCCAGGAGCTGTTCCACAAAGGCGGTGGTGTACACCCCCCGCCGGAAATTGGGGTCCTGCAAAATGGCCTGCTCGAAAGGAATCGTCGTCTTGATGCCGGTAATCATGTATTCGCCCAACGCCCGGCTCATGCGATCCAGCGCCTCCCGGCGGTCCTTGCCGTAGGTGATGAGCTTGCCGATCATCGAATCGTAATAGGGCGGTATGGTGTAGCCCGCATATACGTGGCTGTCCAGCCGCACCCCCCGCCCCCCCGGCGGATAGTACATTTCAATCCGTCCCGGGCTGGGCCGGAAATCATCAAAGGGATCCTCCGCATTGATCCGGCACTCAATGGCATGACCTTTGAAGGTCACATCCGAAAGCTTCAATGGCTCACCCATGGCCAGCAATATCTGCTGTTTCACCAAATCCACGCCCGTGACCTCCTCGGTGATGGGATGCTCCACCTGAATCCGCTTGTTCATCTCGAGGAAGTAGAAGTTGCCGGCGTCATCCACCACAAATTCCACCGTGCCGGCGTTGGTATAGTGCGCGGCCTCGGCAATCTTGATGGCGGCCTTGCCCATCTTCTTCCGCAAGTCCTTGTGCTTGTGCTCGATGAAGGGGGAGGGGGTTTCCTCAATGATTTTCTGGTTGCGGCGCTGGATGGAGCAATCGCGCTCGCCCAGATGGATGATGTTGCCGCGGTTATCGCCCAGGATTTGAAATTCAATGTGCCGGGGATTCTCAATGAATTTCTCGATATACACCCCCGAATTGCCAAAGGCCTTCTCGGCCTCCGTACGGGCGGTGTGGAAGCCTTTGATCAGGCTCATGTCGTTGTGCACCAGGCGCATGCCGCGCCCGCCGCCACCGGCAATGGCCTTGATCAACACCGGATAGCCGATCTTCTGCGCCACCTGAATGGCTTCCTGCTCGGTCTCCACCAGCCCTTCCGACCCGGGCGGCACCGGCACCCCCGCCTTTTTGGCCAGCACCCGGCTGGTGGCCTTGTCCTTCAGCGCCTCCAAAGCCCGGGGATTGGGCCCGATAAACCGGATGTTGCAGCTCTCGCAAACATCCGCAAAATGGGCGTTCTCCGACAAAAACCCATACCCCGGGTGGATGGCATCCACATCGGCAATTTCCGCGGCCGAAATCAGCCGCTCAATCCGCAGGTAGCTTTCTGAGGCCGGCCCCTTGCCAATGCAGATGGCCTCATCCGCCAGTTGCACGTGGATGCTGTTGGCATCGGCTTGCGAAAACACAGCCACCGTTTTGATGTTCAGCTCGCGGCAGGCCCGGATGATGCGTACAGCAATTTCTCCGCGGTTGGCGATGAGGATTTTCTCAAACATGCAGGGGTATGGTGTGTAAGTTGTTGCGGGATAACAACTTGCAAATCATCAAACCTCGCTTACAAGGGGCGAACCTTGAACAGCGGCTGGCCAAACTCCACCGGCTTGGCATTGTCCACCAACACGGCGGTGATAACCCCACGCATCTCGGCCTTAATCTCGTTGGTGCGGGGGGTGGGTTCGATGATGCAAACCACGGTGTCGGGATTGACCTCCGTGCCCACTTCCACATAGGCAGCCGACTCAGGCGACGGGGCGCGATAGAAGGTGCCAATCATCGGGGACTTAATCTCCACCTCGTTGACCGCGGGTACCGGCGCGCTCGGGGCGGGAGCCACCGCACCAACCGCCGCAGGGGCCTGGCTGGCCACCACGGGCACATAGGCCGGAATACCCCCCTCCTCTGCGCCGGAGCCGGCAGCCCCGCCCGCGGCGCGTTTGAGCCGGATTTTGAACTCCTGCCCTTTTTCCAACTCGAACTCGCTAATCGAGTTCTTTTTCATCAGGTCTATGATGGCCTTGATGTCTTTTAAGTCCACAGGAACCTCCTTTTGCAGGGGTTGCTCAGCCAAATCCGCAGCCTGTAAAAATGCTGATTCATTTGCTAAAAAAGCAGTTTCCGCAACTTTCGGAACTGCTCTAGCCAATGTCACAAATCGGGGGGGGATTATGCCAGAAACTAATTCTGCGTCAAGAGGCAAAACAACAGGCTAAAAATGGTAAAAATTAGCTCTTTTTTGCCTCGTAACCCGGTTTTTTGATGAAAAACCCCCTTTTTTAAGCCAAAAATCAGGTCAAAATGACCGGCATTTTCATGGCTTTACTTTAACCTTAACGGCAGCTTCCACAGCCAAAACATACGAATTGGCCCCAAAACCGCTAATCTGCCCCAAACAAACCGGGGCAATTAGGGAGCGATGCCGGAATTCTTCCCGGGCGTGAATGTTTGACAGATGCACTTCGATGGTGGGCACTCCGGCGGCCACAATGGCGTCCCGCAGGGCCACGCTGGTATGGGTATAGGCCCCGGCGTTCAAGAGGATCACGTCGAACTCCCCCCGCGCCTCCTGAATCCAGGTGACCAGCTCCCCCTCATGGTTGGATTGCCTAAAATCCACCTCCGCCCCATGCCGGCCGGCAGCCTCGCGTACCATGCGCTCGACGTCCGCCAAAGTTTGGCTGCCATAAATCCCCGGTTCACGAGTGCCCAGCAGATTCAAATTGGGCCCATTCAGGACAAGCAGTTTCATGGCTCCCAGCAGGCTAAGCCAAGGCCCGTGCCTTGTCCATCGGATAATCGTGCGCCCAAACCAGCGGCGGACTCCCCCATGACCCTGGCCGGCGCTTGGAGGATATTATATTAGGAAGGAAAAGCCGCCCCTAACCCGGCCCGCTAGGACACCGGCGGAAGCATGGGACGGCAGGCAAGGCTATTGCAGATAGGTGCAGACGTACTCGCAAATGCCGTCCTTCACCTCAATCTCAAAGCTGGACTTTGCCGGCACGTGGAAATTGGTGCCCCCCGTGAACGTCTGGGCGGGTTGACCATTGACCTGCACGGTGCATTGGCCGGCCACAATCTCCATGCGCTCCGGCGCTTCGGTGTTAAAACGGTATTTGCCGGGGTAAATCAACCCCAGCGTCTTGCGGGTGCCATCCGGAAAAATCAACGTGTGGCTGACCACCTTGCCATCAAAGTAAATGTTGGCTTTGGCCACCGCGGTCACGCCGACAAACTGAATCGGAAACGTTGACATAATGGCAGGGGAGTTTTTGGTTTTCACCGCATTTGTCAAGCCTTGAAGCCGGATTATTTTCGCCGCCTTGGGGCTTGCCTGCCTCCCCCCCGGCGGCAGCCGCGCGGCCCGGCTCGAGCAGGGACGCACCACCACCCCGCCGGCGTCCGCAGCGGCCCTCCGAGGTTCACTGCCGCTCGTACTCGCCCTTCCCCAGTCGCTTGTACACGGTGAAACCAGCCTTTTTGGCGTCGCTGATGGACAACGGCTTGAGCTTGTGCGGCGTGCTGAACTGGCTCAGCACCTTGCGCACCGGTTTGCGGCAGAGGGGACAATGCGTTACCGGCGGCGCGCTGGCCGAACGGCGCAAAGTGAAGCGGCCGCCGCAAATCTGGCAGTCGCCCTCACAAAGCTCGTATTCATACAGTGGCATATACTCTACCCCGTCACTCAGGGCAATTTCCGGCAACGCGCCGGACGCGTCAAGCCGGGGGCGGCGGGCCGGGGGGCGCAAAAAATTCAAAGTCTCCCTCAAAACCATGCAGGGGATGCCGCCCCACACTGCGGCATTCGGCGGCCGGGTAAAGCAAGGCGGCGGCCGGGGCGCTCAAAAGGCACAGTTCTTTGAGCTGACTGGCCACTTTCTCCATGCGGAAAACATAGTTCACATCGGGGCCGATGAGACTGTTTTCGCCCAGGGACACGGCATTGTCCACCGTGATCCGGCCCCGGTGAATGACGACCCGGAAGGAAAATTCGCGGGTCTGCTGTTGGAGCGCGCGCAGGGTTTCCAATGTTTGCCGCACTTTTTCCGGCGGCACCCCGGCCTGCGGCCAGTAAGCCAGAAAACCATCGCCCAGGTATTTGTTGATCACCCCATCCTGCTGCTCAATGGCCTCTTTGCAGGCGCATATCCACCGCCCCACCAGTCTGGCCAGCTCGTCGCCCGGCACGCTTTGGCTCAGCGGGGTAAAGCCCACGATGTCCGCCACCAGCAGCCACAACTCCTCGGTTTTGATGTCCTTGAGGGTCACATAATTGGTGGTGCGGGGTGCCGGACTGTCGCCCGGAAACAGGGGCGCTTCGGATTGCAGGAAGGTGAAGGTGGTGGAGCCAATTTCGATTTTGTCGTGATCGTGCAGTTGCACCGGCTGCCGCAGCCGCCGGCCGTTGATGAAAACCCCGTTGGAGCTCCCCAAATCCACGATCCAAAATTCCCCCGCCCCCTGCGGATGGATGAGGGCATGGCGCCGGCTTACCCGCGGGTCTCCCGGCAGGGAAAGGGCGTTTTGCGAGGCGCGCCCGATGGAGAGTGGTCCCTGCACAGGAATGCGGTCGCCCGCCGCAGTTTCCAGCCATGCTTCCATGTATCCTATGCTAGGCTGCAGCCGCCAAAAATCAATGAGATTATCGGCAGGCTGGAGGGAGAAGCGCACCCCCCAATCCGGCATCCGCTCCACCCCGTCACGCCACACGCCAAAGGCGTCAGCCGCCCACCTTGACGGTCTGCTGCCTTCACCCTGCCCCATCGGGGGGAAGCCCCTTTGAATGCCACGTGTAACCGCCGCCCACATTTTCAAGTCTGATGAACTGTGAATGTGAATCATAAACATCCCGGCTGGCGGGTGATGATGGGGCTGATTCTGGCGCTGGGGGGATTTTTCTGGCATGCGCTGGCCCAGCCTGCTGATGGTTTTCCCCCCTTCGGCCCGGGTGGAGGACCGATGGGCGGCCGTGGTTTTAATCGGGGTCCGGGCGGCCCGGGCGGCGGCTTAGGTCCCGATGGCATGGGGGGCGTGCAGGAGCGTTACGCCCTGGTCAGCAAGTTTGACAAAAACAACGATCAGCGCCTCGACGCCGCGGAGCGCAAAGCCGCCCGCGAGTTCATTCAACAGGAAAAAGCCGCCGGCCGCGGCCCGCGCCTGCCGGGGCCAGGCCCCATGCGCCGGGCCGTGGATACCACCCCGCCCCCGCCTGGCCCCTCTGTCTCCCCCGCCGACGTGCCGAAATGTCCGGACAAGCCACTCTACGACTTGGGAACCGTCCGCACGCTATTTTTCTATTTTGAAAACCAGGACTGGGAGCAGGAACTGGAAGATTTTTATCATACGGATGTGGACGTGCCCGCCCGCCTGGTGGTGGACGGCCGGGAATATCGGGACGTGGGGATGCGCTTTCGCGGGGCCTCGTCCTATTTCACCGTGCCCCGCGGGTACAAACGGTCCCTGAATGTTTCCCTGGATTTTGCCCATGACGAGCAGCGGCTGATGGGGGTGCGAACGCTGAATCTCCTCAACTCCCACAATGATCCCTCCTACCTGCGCTCGGTTTTATACCTGCAGGCCGCAAGGGAATACGTCCCCGCTCCAGAAGCCAACCTCGTGCACGTGGTCATCAACGGCGAAAGCTGGGGCATTTTCGTGAACGTGGAGCAGTTCAATAAAGACTTCATCAAAAAATGGTTCGGCACCACCCACGGCGCCCGCTGGAAAGTGCCCGGCAGCCCCCAGGGCCGCGGGGGCCTGGAATACCTCGGCGACAAGGCCGAGCCGTACAAAAAGATTTATGAAATCAAAAGCAAGGACGAGCCGGCAAGCTGGGAGGCGCTCATCAGACTCTGCCGTGTCCTGAATCAAACCCCCACCAATGAGCTGGAAAAGGCCCTGGCGCCCCTGCTGGAAGTGGACGGCGTGCTGAAGTTTCTGGCGCTGGAAAATGTGTTCATCAACAACGATGGCTACTGGACCCGCGCCAGCGACTACAACCTCTATCTGGATGAAAAGGGCCGCTTCCACGTCCTGCCCTATGACAGCAACGAAACGTTCCAGCCCGCCATGCGCTTCGGCCCGATGGATGGCGGACGCCGCGGCCTGCGCGGGGGCGGCAACCCCGCCCGGGGTGTGGAATTGGAGCCGCTGGCGGGCGCCGATGATCCCCGCAAGCCGCTGTTAAGCAAATTGCTCGCCGTCCCCGCCCTCCGCGAACGTTATTTGAAATATGTGCGGCAGATCGCGGAGAAACACCTGGATTGGAAGAAAATCGAGCCGCTCGCCACCGCCCTGCAAAAGAAAATCGCGCCCATCGTAAAAGCCGACACGCACAAACTGGAGTCCTACCAGGCTTTCGAGCGTTCCCTGGCTTATGAGATGGAAGGTGACACCTCGGCAGCACCGCCCCCTCTGGCTGGCGGCTTTGGCCCGCCGGGATTCCGCGGGCCGCCCGGCGGCAACCTGAGCCTCAAAAATTTTGTGGTGCAGCGGCGGGTCTATCTCCTGGAGGCCACCGCCCGCCCGTAAACCCCGGGGCCGCGCCTGTCTCCCCTCCAACCCGCCTCGCGTGAATCCACGGCCGGGGCGCCTGCCCGCGCCCTTTCGTGATGGCACGCCAAGGGGCAGCCGGTCATCTTCGAGTGCCCCGGCGGCGCGCGAATACCCGGCCGCTCCCGCTCGCCTGCTCTCCGGCCATTCCCTTCTGGCCAAGAAGAAGGAGATAAGCTAAGTTAACCCTGACAGAACAGCCCTGAAATCAACCCTTGGGATATTGGCAATATAGCAGTCACTCGATATGCGTTTCTCCCATCCATGCCCCGGCCATCCGCGGTGGATGGCGGCCTTTTTCGGCTTGAGCCTGATGCTTGCCCCCGCCGCCGATGTACAATACTACGGCGTGGTCAAATCGGGCGTTTACACCCAGACCGTGAGCGCGGCGCCGGCGCCCATTGGCACCAATGCCTTCCAGTTCATCAGTTTTGTCATTGCCACCGGCCCCAACGTGGTGACCAACGCCACCGTGCGCCTTCCCAGCGGAGCCACGCGCCAACTGGCCACCAACATCACCCAGGGGTTGATCGGCATGCTGGCCGGCGGCCAGGATGCCATCTGGCTCTACAGCGAGGAGTTCCCCACGCTGGCCGCCCTGGACGCCGCCTATCCCAGCAGCTCCAGCATCATCACCCCCAGCCGCTACACCATGAACATGTGGACCCTCAATGACGGCTATCGCAGTTATCAACTCAGCTACGCCGGCGCCACCATCCCTCCCACCCCCAACATCCTCAACCTGACCAACGCCCAGGCCATCGAGCCCTCCCAGGACTTCACCGTGCGCTGGAGCTCGCTGGCCGGCGGCTTGATCCCCAAGGTCGTCTATTTCACCATCATAGATCGCCAGAATCGCACGGTGCTCAGCAGCCCCGCCCCCTTCACCGAGGGCGCCCTCGACGGCAATTCCACCAGCTATGTCATCCCCGCCAACACCTTGCAGTTGGGCGAGTCGTACATGGGCACCTTGATTGTCTTTCAACCGGCCCTCCCCAATACCGAATACGCCACCGGCTTGATTGGGCACATGCGCACCACCAGCTTCCCCCTCCGCACCGTGGCGCCCCCCCCGCCGGCCCCGGCCCAACTGGTGGATGCGCGCATGGACGGCGAGCAGTTTGTGGTTGAAATCCGCCTGCAGCCCGACCACCCTTACGAGCTGCAAGTGAGCGACGATTTGCGGCAATGGACATCCGTGATGACCATCAACTGGCCCATGCCCACTTATTTGCATCGTGACTCGGATACCCGGGGCAGCCCCCGGCGGTTTTATCGGGTGATTGCCCGCTAAGCCCGGGACGCGGGCAGTCATGCGTTTTTCCATCATCACACCTTCCTTTCGCAGTGGAGCCTGGCTCAAGCTCTGCATCGCCTCGGTGGCGGATCAAACCGTGCCCCATGAGCATTTGGTGCAGGATGCCGGCTCGGACGATGGCACCCTCGACTGGCTCCTCCAGGATTCCCGCGTCCAGGCCTTCGTGGAAAAAGACCAGGGCATGTATGACGCCATCAACCGAGGTCTGCGCCGCGCCCGCGGCGAATACCTGGCCTACCTGAACTGCGACGAACAATACCTGCCCGGCGCGCTGGCCGCAGTGACCGATTACTTCGACCGCCATCCGCAAACCGATGTCCTGCTGGCCGATGCCATCATTGTCAACCCGCAGGGCGAATACCTCTGTCACCGGCAGGCGCTGACCCCCCGCCGGGCGCACACGTGGGTTTCCGGCAACCTCTCCCTGCTGACGTGCGCCACCTTTTTCCGGCGGCGCCTGCTGGAGCGCGGCCTGTATTTCAATCCCGCCTACCGGGATTTGGGGGACGCCGAATGGGTGCTCCGTCTGATTGATGCTGGCGTGCGCTTTGACTGTCTGCCGCTGGTCACCACCGCCTTCACGGACACGGGCGAGAACATGAATCTCAAACCCAACGCCCGGCGCGAGCGGGCCTTGTTGCAGGCCAGCGCCCCGGCGTGGGCGCGCTGGTTGCGGCCCCTGATCATCCTGCATCACCGCTGGCGGCGGCTATGGGCCGGGCATTATTTCGTGCCGCCGTGCACCTACGCCATTTACACCCGGCAATCCCCGGAGCGGCGGGTGACCTTCCATGTGGCCCGCCCCACCGCCGTGCACCGGCGGCACCCGGGCTCCGGGGGTTGAACCAGGCCCACCCGGCCGGCGACGCCGCCCAATCCCCCCTTGTCAGGCGGCGGCATTGGCGTATTATCCACCGCGTGCAGGAACGTCGCACCTACTGGCTGCCCATGCTGTTGCTGATGGTGGCCGCCGCGGTGACGCGCACGCCGGAGCTGATGCCGCCCAATTTCAGTGCCATGATCGCTCTGGCGTTTTGCGCGGGCGCCTTTTTTCCCGGCCGCCTGGGCTGGGGGCTGCCGCTGCTCACGCTGCTGGTGACGGATGTGTTGCTCAACCGGTTTGTGTATGGCGTCGCTCTGTTAAGCCCCGGCACCCTGGCCTTCATGGCCGGCAACTATGCCGTGTACCTGCTGGTCATCGCCCTGGGCCGCAAAATCAGCCACCGCGCCTCCTTCCTGGGACTCCTGGGCGGCGGGCTCCTGGGCGCGATTGTCTTTTACTTCCTCACCAACACCCTCTCCTGGCTGCTCAACCCGGCCTACGTGAAAACCCTGGCCGGCTGGCTGCAAAGTCTTACCACGGGCGTCCCCGGTTATCCGCCTACCTGGAGCTTTTTCCTCAACACCCTCGCCAGCACGGGCTTGTTCACCGGCTTGTTCTCCGCCGTGATGAAATTCAGCGCGGCCGCCGAGGCGGCCCGGGAGAAAGAAGCGGCGGAAGAAAGCGAGCCCGAGGAGGAAACCGAGCCGGCCGCCGAGCCTGAACCCGAAGAAAGCCGGGGTTAAACGATCTGCCTCGCCGGCGGCGGGAAAGGCCAGCCCCCCTGGCCGGCCCGCCCAACCGCGGCTCACACCTCCATCGTGTCGCCCTGCCGGGGCACCAGAATCTCCGCGTCCGGCCGCCATTGACGCAGGGACTCCGCAAAGGCGAGGCACTGGTTTTCCTCACCATGCACAACCGCCACTTTTTTGACGTGGCCGTCCAGGCGGCGCACGTAGGCCATGAGTTCATTTTTGTCCGCATGGCCGCTGAAGGCGTCAATGGAAGCCACCTTGGCGCGGACGTGGTGCGGCTCCCCAAAGATGTTCACCGGCGAACGCCCCGCCAGAATTTGCGCGCCCAGCGTGTGCTCCGCGCAATAACCGATGAACAACACGAGGTTGGCCGGGTTGCCAATGTGGTTCTTGAGATGATGCCGGATGCGCCCCGCCTCCGCCATGCCGGAGGCGCTGATGATGATGGCCGGCTCCTTCAGCTCATTGAGCTTCATCGAGTGCGACTGCTCGCGGATGTAAGTCAGGTTGTCCATGCCGAAGGGGTTGGCCACCTCGCGCAGGAATTTGTAGATGCGATCATTAAAACATTCGGGATGCAGCCGGTAGATTTCAGTCGCATTCACACTCAACGGGCTGTCCACGAAAATGGGCACTTTGGGGATGCGCCCGGCCAGTGTGAACTGATGCAGCTCATACACAATCTGCTGGGTGCGGCCCACCGAAAAACTGGGAATGATGACCTTGCCGTTCTGGGCCAGCGTCTCGCTGACAAGGGTGGCCAGCAGCTCGAGCGACTGCGGTTTGGCCGTGTGCTCGCGCCCCCCATACGTGGCTTCAATCTGCAGGTAATCCACGTTCTCCACCGGCTGCGGATCCCGCAGGATGTCATCGTTGCCCCGGCCCACATCCCCGCTGAAAAGGTAGCGGTATTTGCGCCCGTTCTCGCGAATGTCCAGCACCACCTGCGCCGAGCCCAGGATGTGGCCGGCATCGCGAAAAGTCAGCGCGACCCCGTCCCCCACCGGCATGGGACGGTCATAATTGATGGCCACAAACTGGCGCACGGCCAGCTCGGCCTCGGTGGCGGTGTACAGCGGCTCCACCGGCGGCAGCCCCTGCTTGGCCCGTTTCTTGGACACAAACTCGGCGTCCGCCTTCTGAATCTGCGCCGAGTCCTCCAGCATCACGCTGGCCAGATCGCGCGTGGCAAACGTGCAGTAGATGTTGCCGGTGAATCCGTGCCGGCACAGGTTGGGCAGGTTGCCGCAATGATCAATGTGCGCGTGACTCAGAATGACGGCATCAATTTGCGCCGGGTCAAACGGAAAGTTCCGGTTGCGTTCCATGGTCTCCCCCCGCCGGCCTTGAAACAGCCCGCATTCCAGCAGCAGACGCTGGCGATTTACTTCCAATAAAAACAACGAGCCCGTGGTGGTGCGGGTGGCTCCGTAAAACGTGACGCGCATGGCGCGACTATGCCTGCGCCGACGCCCCCAATAAAGGATAAAGAAAAACGCCTCAGCCCCACCGGCCCGGCGCCGGGAGAACGCGGCCCAAAACCCTGGCAAAGCGTTTTCCCTGCTCCGCCTGACCTTGGTTGAAGCACGGCCGCCATGCTGCCAGCTTCCCGCCCGGCGCGGGCGGCACGCCGCCGCGGAGGGGCCCGCGCCGTGACCGGGGCCGCAGCAGGCCGCCGGCGGTGCAACGGTGGACTTGCTAAGGTGCGCTCACCTTGGTTATCCTGCCGTCTCATGAATTCGTTGCTGCTCACCGGCGGGCGGTTGGTGGACCCCGCGCAAAAGGTGGATCAAGTTGCAGATTTACTCATCCTCGATGGCCGCGTGGCGGCCTGGGGTGCGCCCGGCTCGGTGACGGCGCCCCCCACCGTGCCCCGGCTGGATATCCACGGGCTGGTGGTGAGTCCCGGATTGATTGACATTCACGTGCACCTCCGCGAGCCGGGGCAGTCAGCCAAGGAAACCATCGCCACCGGCACGCGCGCGGCGGCCGCCGGCGGCTTCACCACCGTGGTGTGCATGCCCAACACCAATCCCGCCATTGACAACGCCAGCGCCGTGGCGCTGGTGCATGAAAAATCGGCGCGCGACGCCGTGGTCAATGTCCTGGTGGCGGGCGCGATTTCCAAAAACATTGCCGGAGAGGAGCTGGCCCCCATCGGCTCCTTGAAACAGGCGGGGGTGGTGGCCATCACCGATGACGGTCATTGCGTGCAAAACAACGAGCTCATGCGCCGTGCGCTCGAGTATGCGCGCATGTTTGATCTGCCGGTGCTGGACCATTGCCAGGATTATTCCATCGTCACCGACGGGGTGATGCATGAGGGGTACTGGAATCTGGTGCTGGGGTTGCGCGGCTGGCCGGCCGCCGGCGAGGAATTGATCGTGCAACGCAACATTCTCATGGCGGAAATCACCGGCGCCACCGTGCATTGCCAGCACATCAGCTCGGCCGGCAGTGTCCGCCTCCTCCGCGAGGCGCGCCGCCGCGGCGTGCCCATCTCCGGCGAGGCCTGCCCGCATCACTTCACCCTCACCGATGCCGCCGTGGCGGGCAGCGACAGTTTCTGGCCGGAGGATGGCCGCGCCCTGGCCGCCACGCAGGGCGACACATTGCCCGCCTGGCCGCGGTACGACACCCATTTCAAGATGAATCCCCCGCTCCGCACCGCGGCGGATCGCGAGGCCATCCTCGATGGACTGGCAGATGGCACGCTGGAGATCATCGGCAGCGATCATGCGCCGCACTGCGACTTCGAAAAGGAGGTGGAGTTCGATTACGCGCCCTTCGGCGTGACGGGCCTGGAAACCGAGCTGCCGCTCTCCCTCATGCAACTGTATCACGCCGGCCGCCTGGGGCTGGCTGATGTCTTGGCCAAATTCACCGTCAATCCCGCGCGCCTGCTGCGCCTGGCCACCAAAGGCAGCCTGGCCGTGGGCATGGACGGCGATGTGACGGTCATTGACCCCGCCCGTGAGTGGACCTTCCGCCGTGAGGACTCCGCCAGCAAATCCCGGAACACCCCCTTCCACGGCTGGCGGCTTAAAGGACGCGCCGTCGTTACGATCGTGGGCGGGCAGGTGGTATGGCAGGCTCCCGCGTGAAAAAGCATTGCGCTTTGACGGACGGATTTTAAGGTGGGCGCGTGGCGGTGCGTTGGACCATTCTGGGCAGCGGCTCAGCCGGCAATTGCGCGTATCTTGAGGCCGGCAACACCCGCTTGTTGATTGACGCCGGCCTGAGCGCCCGGCAAATCCGGCTGCGCCTGGCGGCGCTGGGGCGGGTGGTGGAGTCCCTCTCGGGCATTCTCATCACCCATGAACACAGCGACCACACCGAGGCATTGAAGGTGCTGGCCGCCCGCCATGACATCCCGATCTACTGCAACCGCTTCACCCGCGAAGCCATCGAAGCCCAACTGGGCCTGCGGCTGGCCTGCCGGGTGTTTGAAACCGGCAGCGCCTTCTCCGTCGGCGAGGTGGAGGTGGAATCGTTCAGCGTGCCGCACGATGCCCAGGACCCCGTGGGCTTCCTGGTGCGCACCAACGCCGGCAACGTGGGGGTCATCACCGACCTGGGGCATGTCACCCGCCTCGTCCTGGAGCGGATGCGCCCGGCCCATGTCCTGCTCGTGGAGGCCAATCACGATGTGCGGCTGCTGCAGGAGGACACCAAACGCCCCTGGGCCACCAAACAACGCATCCTCAGCCGGCATGGCCATTTGTCCAACGAGGCCGCGGCCGCCATGGTGGAATCGCTGGCGGGCGAAAACCTGCAACACGTCTTCCTGGGGCATTTGAGCCGCGATTGCAACCGCCCGGAGCTGGCGCATGCGGCCGTGGCCCAACGGCTGGACGCCCTTGGCGCGCAGCACATCCGGCTGGCCACCGCGGCGCAGGACGTGCCCACACCGGAGCTGGTGTTATAAGACCGGGCGCCGCCGGGGCGCTGTCAGGCGCTGGCGCTGGTGTAACGCCGCAGGGACAGCCGCCAGAACTTCTCGGAAATCCACAACAGCAGCAGACTCATGCCCAGCAGCAGCACCAGCTCCCACGGCGAGCGCAGTTTGGCCACCAACAATTTCACCGGCACATTGACCACCAGCAGCACCGGCAGCGCATAGGTGAAGGCCACCTTGAACAGGCCCCGAAACGCCTCGTCCGGAAACCGCGCCAGGTTGAAGAGATTGTAGTAGCTCCACACGATGCCCTGCGCGCGCACCGTCCAGAAGCTGATGCACGCCAGCATGTACATCAGGGAGTAGTGAATCAGTATGCCGGCCACCAACAGCACGCCGAAACCCGCCAGCTCGGCCGGCGACGGGCGCAAGCCGAGTTGGCGGGCCGCATAAACCATCACCACCACCGCGGTGGCGGCGTTGACGTAGCTGCCCCAGTCCACATGCCGCAGCGACACCACAAAGCGCGTGTTCACCGGCAGCAACAGGAGAAAGTCCAGCCGCCCGGTGCGGACATGCTCGGAAAGTTGCACGCAATTGTTGAGAAACAGCGCCGTGAACACCTGCTGAATGAAATGACTGGCCCCCACCAGCATCACCACCTGCCAGCGCGTCCAGGTGCCGATGGCGTCCGTGTGCGTGTAAAGCACCATGAAAAAGGTGATCTGCAGGGCAAACCACAGCAGCTCCACCACGATCCACAGCAGGAAATTCACCTTGAAGCCCATCTCGCGGATGAGCGCATTGCGCCACATGGCCGCGTAAAGGCCGGCGTAGCGCGCCAGGCGCTGGAAGAAGGAAGTACTGTCTGCGTGGAGAACGTGGCCCACGGCGCTTAACGATGAGGGGGCAGTGCGGGTTTGTCAAACCGCCAGCCGGTCGCCAGCCCAAGCCTTATCCCTCCCCTCGTGGCCGGAGCCATCCGGCCTCCTGCCGACGGCGCTGCGTTTGAGGAGGATGGGGCGGAATCCCGGGCCTTGGGAGGGTCAATCCTCCGGCAGGGGTTTGTCCTTGGTTTCCGGCGCCCAGATCAAAGCCACCAACCCAATCAGAAACACGCTGCACATCAGGGTGGCCACCAGCCGGAAATCCATCAACGTGGTCAGATAACCAAACAACGCCGGCGCCGGCGCCGCCAGATAGCGCACCGTGTTATAGCAGAACCCCACCCCCGTGCCCCGCAGGCGGGTGGGAAATAATTCGGGGAAGTAAATCGAGTAGCCGGCAAACACCGACAACGTGGCAAACCCCAGCAGCGGCAGCATCCAGTAGGCGTCCGTGGGTTTGCGCAGGAAATTGAACACAAACGCCACCACCACCAAACACGTCAGGAAGGAGACCAGAAACGCCGGCTTGCGTCCCCAGCGCGAGGCCAGCGCCGTAAACACCATCATCCCCACAAAGGCGCCGGCATCCTGCAACAACGTCCCCAGCCCGCGCACCCGGTCCACCACCTGCGCCGGATAATCCCCCTTCAAAGCCTCGCTGATCAATTCCGGCGAGAAAAAGCCGATCCCCCACAGCCCAATCATGCCCGAAACCCCCAGCAGCAGCCCGATGAGCGCGTGCCGCCGCCACCGCGGATGTTTGAGCATCTCCAGGGGGGACCCCACCTGCTTGTCCTTCTGCCCCTGCCGGGCGGCTTCCTTGGCCTTTTTCCACGCCTCGGGCTCCTTGAGGATGAAAATCATGGGAATGGCCAGCAGGGCCGGCAGAATGCCCACAAAAAACAGCACCCGCCAGCCCGCATAATGACCCACGAAATTTTCCGCCCCCGGCGGAATGAGCAGGCTGATGCCCGAGCCGGTCATGTTGCCGGTGGCGGACAACGCCTGCAAGGACCCCAGCGCCACCGAACGGAAATTGGTGGGCACACTCTCCGCCACCAGCGTGGTGGCGGCGCCAAACATGCCGCCCACGCCCAGGCCCACCAGAAAGCGGAAGACCATGAACTGCTCCCACGTCTGGGCCAGACCCGATAAACCGGTGAATCCGGAATACACCAGCAGGGTGGCCACCATCGTTTTCACCCGGCCCCATTTGTCGCTCATCATGCCAAAGAAAATGCCGCCCGTGGCCCACCCAATGATCATGCACGTGGTGGCCCAGCCGCCATAATTTTTGGCGTCCCGCGCAATGACCTGTTTCAACTTGTCCGGCGCAGGCGCCGCAGGCGTGGCGGCCGTGCGGCCTTTGTCCTGGCACTCGCCGCAACGGTCTGTCTTGGCCTGATTCTTGATGGGCACGCCGCAGGCGCTGCAATGGCGCTTTTGCGTGTACTCGTGCGCCGCCAGCTCGGTCAGCGCCGGCTGCCGGGCCAGGATGAACAATCGCTGGTCCATGCAATCAAACAACCAGCCGCAGGAGGCAATGATGACCAGCAGCCAGTGATAGCGGGTGACCCCGTCAAATGTGCCGCCGGTGCGGGGCGCGTCTGCTGAAGTATTCGCGTGCATAACGTCTTTCACTGCCACACACCCGCTGCGGCTTGCGCAGGCGGCGGTGGGCTGATGCCCGGCATTGTCCAAATCTCCCCTTGGGGGTCAAGCCGGGATGGAAAAAAAGTGCCCCTGCCCTTGGCCCCTGGCGCCGCCTCTGCCCGGGATTTCAACGGGGCGCGGAAAACAGGCTATGCAGAACCGCCTCCTTGATTTTCCACACCATCGCCATGGTGGTGGCCACCGGCAGCAGGGTGAACAACAAAAACAGCCACTCCTGCGCCGGCCCAAATTGCTGCCACGCCCGCGCCAGCCGCGCGGCGGAGTCCGTGCCGGCCAGCAGTTGCGGCAGGGCATGGCTCAGCACCACCGCCAGGGGCAGGCCGGCCAGGATCACCTGATTGAGGCGGGTGAAGGTCATCGTCTCCTGGCGCAGGGCCTCGGCCGGCAGCATGGCCACCAGCCGCTGCAGCAGATGGTTGAAATGAAACAGAAACAACACCCCAAACACCGCCAGAAACCACACACATGCCGAGTAGGCCGGCACCTCCGGCAGCAGCACGTGCCAGTAGAGAAAAGGCGAAAAGCCGGTCAGGACCAGGGCCAGAGCCCGGGAGCGATCCACGGCCCGCATCCAGATGGTCTCCTGCGGATGAAAGGCGGCCAGCATCCAGACGCCGTAAAGCAGCAGCCCGGTGGCGGCCGGCGGCAAAAATGCGTCAAAAAGACGCAAATCCAGCCGGGTCTTCAATCCCGTATGCACCCCCACCAGCAGGGCGGCGGGCAGCCCCCAGAAAATGGCGGTCAACCCCCGCACCAACCGTCCCAAGGCATGCAACAGTTCAGGGGTGGGCGGGGGGGAGGCCATGCGTTGCCGGATCAGGGCTGAAAGGAGAGATAGGTGTACTCCTTGAGTCCGCGCTCATAGTCATCCAGCAACCGCATGCCTTCGGAGGGTTTCATGCGGTCCGAGCGGATGGCTTCATCAATCTGCGCCTTCATCTGCCGCTTCAGTTCATTCTCATCGTACTGCACGGACATCAGGGCCTGGGCGATGGTGGTGCCTTCGATGATTTCCTCCACATAATAACCCGCCGGCTCATCGGGATCGAGAAAGACATGCACTTCATTCACCCGCCCGAAAAGATTGTGCAAGTCCCCCATGATGTCCTGATAGGCCCCCATGAGGAATATGCCCAAATAATACGGCTCCGGCGTGCCGTTGCCGTTGCCGTTCAGGGCATGGAGCGGCAGGGTGTCGCGCACATCGTTCAGATCAATGAACTTGTTGATCTGCCCGTCGGAATCGCAGGTGATGTCCACCAGCGTGGCCTCGCGCGTCGGGCGCTCATTCAGCCGGCTGAGCGGCATGATGGGGAAAAGCTGCCCCAGGGCCCAATGATCCAGCAATGACTGAAAAACGGAGAAGTTGCAAAGGTATTGATCCCCCAGGCTGTCCTCCAGCTTGCGAATTTCCTCCGGCACATACCCGCCCCCCTTGTAACACTGCACCACCGCCTGGCCAATCTCCCAGAAAAGGCTCTCAATCTTGGCCTTGTCCACCAGCTCGAGCATCCCCAGCATGAACATCTGGTGGGCGTCCTCCTTCCGCTCCAGGGCATCGTGGAAAGCCTCCAGTTTGTTGAGCTTGTGCAGGTTTTTGCGGATGTCCAGCAGCTCATTCACCAGCGGATGCTCGTGATCGCCAAACTTGAACAACGGCTGCGGGGCCACCTTGGCGATGGCGCCAAACACCTCCATGATCAGCACGCTGTGATGCGCCACCAGCGCGCGCCCGCTCTCGCTGATGATGTCCGGATGGGGCACCCCTTCATTGTGGCACACGTCGGCAATGTAATACACCACGTCATTGGTGTACTCCTGCAGCGTGTAATTGGTGGAGCTGTCGTACGCCGAGCGGCTGCCGTCATAGTCCACCCCCAGGCCGCCCCCCACATCCAGGTACTGGATGTCAAAGCCCATCTTGTGCAGCTTGGCATAAAAACGGGCGGCCTCCTGCACCGCTTTTTTGACGGTGAGAATGTCCGGCACCTGCGAGCCAATGTGAAAATGAATGAGCTTGAAGCAATGGGCCAGTTGCTCCGTCTTGAGCATCTGCACCGCCTCCATCAATTCGGTGGTGCTGAGGCCAAACTTGGCGTTTTCCCCGGCGCTGTCCGCCCACTTGCCCGCCCCCTTGGCGGACAGCCGCACGCGGATGCCGATGATCGGCTCCACGCCAAACTGGCGCGAAATCTGAATAATCTGGCGCAGCTCCTCAATCTTCTCCACCACGGTGATGACCGTCTTGCCCAGCTTGATCCCCAGCATGGCCATGCGGATGAACGCGGCGTCCTTGTACCCGTTGCAGATGATGAGCGAGCCGGGCTGGTTTTGAATGGCCAGGCCGGCAAACAGCTCCGGCTTGCTGCCCACCTCCAGCCCAAACTGATACGGCCGCCCGGCATCCAGGATTTCCTCCACCACCTCCCGCAGTTGATTCACCTTGATCGGAAACACCCCGCGGTATTTGCCCTGATAATTGTACTCCGCAATCGAGGCCCGGAAGGCCGCATGCAACGCCTCCACCCGATGGCGCAAAATGTCCTGGAAACGCACCAGCAGCGGAAATTTCAAACCCCGCCCGCGGGCCTCCTCGATGATGTCCGTCAAATCCACCACCGCCCCGTTCTCCTGCAGCGGCTTGGCCACCACATGACCGGCTTCGTTGATGTCGAAGTAATTGGCCCCCCAGCGGTGGATGTGGAAAAGCTGGCGGGCCTCCTCCAGGCTCCAGCCGTCCTGCCCGGTGTGATTCTCACTCATGTTTGATGTCAGCCAACCATCCCTATACGTCACCGCCCGCAGATTTCAAGTGTTATCCCCGCAGCCCCGCGGCGGTGAGCCGCTGCACCTTCTCCTGCAGCTCGGCAAACTTCTCGAAGGTCAGCGATTGCGGGCCGTCGCTCAAGGCGCGCGGCGGATCCGGATGCACCTCCACCAGCAGCCCGTGCGCCCCCGCCGCCACACCCGCCAGCGCCAGCGGAATGACATACGGCCATTTGCCCGCAGCGTGGCTGGGATCCACCAGCACCGGCAGATGGCTGAGCTGCTGGACCACCACCACCGCGCTCAAATCCAGCGTGTTGCGGGTGTGATCCGCAAACGTGCGCACCCCCCGCTCGCACAACACCACCTGCCGGTTGCCGCCCGCCAAAATGTACTCCGCCGCCATCAACAGCTCCTCCAGCGTGGCGGCCAGCCCGCGCTTCAACAAAATCGGTTTGCGGCTCTGCCCCGCCCGGCGCAACAGGGAAAAGTTCTGCATGTTGCGCGCCCCAATCTGGATCATGTCCGCCACCGGCTCGACGGCGTTGAAGTTCTCATGATCCAGCGCCTCCGTGACCACGCCCACCGGAAACTGTTGCTTGATTTCCTCCAGGATCTTGAGGCCCTCCTCGCCCAGCCCTTGAAACGCATAGGGCGACGTCCGCGGCTTGAACACCCCGCCGCGAATCAATTTCACCCCGCGCGACACCAGATACTCCACCGTGCGCAACATCTGGTCGCGCGACTCCACCGAGCACGGCCCGGCGATCAGAACCGGGGGCGCCTGCCCCCCCACGGACACACCCGCCACCGTCAACACCGTATCCTGCGGCTGGGTCTCGCGGCTCACCAGTTTGTAGGGCTTGGTGACCCGGATGCATTCCTTGACCCCCGGCAGGTTCTCAAAGGGCGCCGGATTCACCGGCCCGGTATTCCCCAGCACACACACCGCCGTGCGCTCGGCCCCGGGCATCGGCACCGGCCGAAATCCGCAGGCGCGCACCTGCTCCATGACCGCCTCCACCTGCGCCGGCGTGGCGGCGTGATCCATCACAATCAACATAAGCTCTAACTAATACGACATGAGGCGGGGAAAGTGCAATGGCAGGTTTTGGCCACCCAACGGACGCCCCCCGGCACGGCGGGCCGCTTCGAAGACAGGACTTAAAACACCACTACTGACCGCACCGGGTACTGGCTCAGGCGCTGCCGCCCGTGCAGGAAAGAAAGCTCGATGAGAAAAGTGATTTCCACGATCTGGGCCTGAATTTTCTGCAGCAGCTCGGCCGCCGCCGCGGCCGTGCCGCCCGTGGCCAGCAGGTCATCCATCAAAATCACCCGCGCCCCGGGTTTGACGGCGTCCACATGAATGGCAATGGTGTTGGTGCCATATTCCAGGGCGTAACTCTGCTCCAGCGTCTGGTAGGGCAGCTTGCCTTTCTTCCGCACCGGCACAAAGCCGGCCCCCAGCCGCAAAGCGGCGGCGGCGGCAAAAATGAATCCCCGGGCATCAATCCCCACCACGGCGTCAATGGTGCCGGGTTGATGGTGCCCCACAAGCAAATCAATCGCCCCCGCCAGCAGGCGCGGGCTGGCCAGGACGGGGGTGATGTCCTTGAACTGAATGCCCGGCTGGGGAAAATCGGGAATGTTGCGGATCGCGTCCTTGATCTCCGCCGCAGTCACCGGTGATGGCTTCATACGGCGCTATAAATGCCCAACTTGCGCTCTTTTCGCAAAGGTTTTTCTGCCGCCCATCCGGGGAAGCGGCTTGACGCCACCATTGGCGGCGGCAAACTGATACCCATGAAGCAAGCCCTGCCCAAGCCCCTCGGCACGGCGGCCGCAGGCCCCTGCGTGCCCCGTCGTCATTTCCTGCAAACCACCGCGGCGGCCGGTCTTTGGCTGGCCAGCGCGCCTGCGTTCATCGGCGCCGAACCCGCCGGCAAAAAATATCGCACCGCCCTGCTGGGCACCGGCTGGTGGGGCATGAACATCCTGGGCGAAGCCATGGCCAGCGGCCAGTGCGAGGTGGTGGCCCTGTGTGATGTGGACCGGCGCCTGCTCGAGCCGGCGGCCCAGAAAGTCCAGCAGCTCACCGGCGCGCAGCCCAAATTGTTCAAGGATTACCGCGAGCTGCTGGCTGCCGCCAAACCCGAGATCGTCATCGTGGGCACCCCCGATCACTGGCACCCCCTCATGACCATTGACGCCGTCCGCGCCGGCGCGCACGTGTACGTGGAAAAACCGATCGGACATACCATCCGCGAGGGCCGCGCCATGGTCCAAGCCGCGCGCGAAACCGGCAAGGTCGTGCAGGTGGGCACCCACCGCCGCGTCTCGCCCCATAATGTCTCGGGCCGCGAATTCATCCTCTCCGGCAAGGTGGGCAAGATCGGCTTCATCCGCTCCTTCGTCCACTACGGCGGCGGGCCCGAAAAACCGCGCCGCAACGTCGAGCCGCCGCCGGAATTGGACTGGGATTTGTGGTGCGGCCCCGCCCCCAAACGCCCTTACAACGGCGACCCGAAGAACCCCTGGAGCGGCGGCATCCATCCGCGCGGCTTCCGCAATTATCTCGATTATGCCAACGGCACCCTCGGCGACTGGGGCGTGCACTGGATGGATCAGATTCTCTGGATCATGGGCACGCTGACGGGCGAAAAGTGGCCCCGCAAGGTCTATTCCACCGGCGGCCGCCCCATCAAAGGCCCCCCCGTGCTCACCCCCACCGAGCAAACCACCGACGCCCCGGATCATCAAATCGCCACCTTCGAATTCGAGAACTTCACCGCCACCTGGGAGCACCGCCAGTTCGCCGGCAACAATGCTGAAAAAGGCGAAAATGTGGGCTGTTATTTCTACGGCACCAACGGCACCTTCCACATGGGCTGGAAAAACGGCTGGGTCTTTTACCCCGCCGACAGCCGCGCTGAACCCGTCCGCCAGGCCCCGCAATTGCACCAACCGGACGATCAGAACATCAAAGAATTGTGGGCGGATTTCCTCGACGCCATCAAATCCGGCCGGCGGCCCGTCAGTGACATCGAGGAGGTGCATCGCTCCACCAACATGAGCCTGCTGGGAATGCTCTCGCTTAAGCTGGGCCGCAGCGTCGTCTGGGATGGCGCCAAAGAAGAATGTGTGGGCGACCCGGAGGCCAACAAGTTGTTGCGCCGGGAGTACCGGCCAGGATGGACCTATCCGGCGTAAGCGCCGACCGGCCGCCGCCTCGCTGGCCCTGGTTAAGCCGGAGTAATCCTCCTGCCCAAGTTTGGCTCATACTTGCTTCCGCCCCGTTCTCAAACGGTGCAAGTGTGATAAGCTGGAGCTATATTGTGGTTTGACGATTGATTATGAGCAACATGGATGAGGCAGGCTCGGCCGCCAACCTGGAATTTGTCGAGGCGATGTACGCCGATTATTTGCGCGACCCGGCCAGTGTGCCGCCGGAATGGCGCGAGTACTTTGCACAGATGGACGGCGGTTTGCCCGCCCGCCCGCCCACTCCCCCCGGCTCCCTGACCTCCCCGCCCCCGGCGGCCCCGGCAACCCGGCCTGCCTCCCGGCGCACGACCGCCTCGCAGGAAAACCGGCCGGCCCCGGCGCCTCCCTCCGCCCCCACCCCGCGGGCCCCCGGCCTGCAAGGGGAAGATTTGGAGCACCGGGTCCTGATGCAGCACCGGGTGGAACGCCTGGTGCGGGCCTACCGTGGCCGGGGACACATCCAGGCCCGCATTGACCCCCTGGGCACCCCCACCCGCTATGTGCCCGAGCTGGACCCCCAGTATTACGGATTCACCGAGGACGACATGGATCGGCAGTTTTACTGCGAAACCATGCGCACCGAGGGGCCCCTGACCCTGCGCCAGATCCTCAGCCGCCTGCGCCAGATTTATTGCGGCTCCATCGCCTTCCAATTTCTGCACATTGACGATATGCGCATGCGCCACTGGGTCCAGGAGCGCATTGAAGGCGACCAGTACTGGGAGCCGCTGCCCCGCCACATCCAGCGCCGCATCCTCACCCGCCTCACCGATGCCGTGGTCTTCGAGCAGTTTGTGCGGCGCAAATTCGTCGGCGCCAAAAGCTTCTCGCTGGAAGGCGGCGAGAGCCTCATCCCGCTGCTGGATCTGGCCATCGGCACCGCCGCCCAGCAGGGCGTCAAAGAAATCGTCATCGGCATGGCCCACCGCGGACGCCTCAATGTGCTGGCCAACATCATCGGCAAAAGCCCCAAGGAAATCTTCCGTGAATTTGAGGACAAGGACCCGGATTTGTACATGGGCGGGGGCGATGTCAAATACCACATGGGCTACAGCAGCGACTACCGCACCGCCGCCGGCCAGCATGTGCATCTCTCCCTCTGTTTCAACCCCAGCCACCTGGAATACGTCAATCCCGTGGCCCTCGGCCGCACCCGGGCCAAGCAGGACCGTCTGCGGGATGATGAGCGCGCACAGGTCATGGCCCTCCTCATCCATGGGGATGCGGCCTTCATCGGCGAGGGAATTGTGCAGGAGACCCTGAACTTGAGCCGGCTCAAAGGCTACCAGGTGGGGGGCACCATTCACATCATTCTGAACAACCAGATCGGCTTTACCACGCCCCCCTCCGAAGGCCGCTCCACCATGTACACCACCAGCGTGGCCAAAATGCTCCCGGCACCCATCATGCACGTCAACGGCGAAGACCCGGAGGCCGTGGCCCGCTGCATCCAACTGGCCATGGACTTCCGCAAGACCTTCCAGGTGGACGTGGTGATTGACATGTACTGCTACCGCCGGCTGGGGCACAACGAGGGCGACGAACCCTCCTTCACCCAGCCGCTGATGTACAAGCTGATCGAAAATAAACCCAGCGTCCGCGACGCCTATCTGGAAAAATTGATCGAGCTGGGGGGCGTCACCCGCGAGCTGGCCGAGCAAATCGAGAAAAAACGCACCGAAGCCCTCGAGCTGCAACTGAGCGAAGCCCGCCGCTCCACGCGCATCATGCCGCCCAGCAGCCTCATGGGCCGCTGGAAAGGCTACCTGGGCGGACCGGAGCCGGCAGATGACCAGCCCGAAACGGGGCTGCCCAAAGAGCAGTTGAGCAGCCTGCTGGAGCGGCTCACCGATCTGCCGGAGGATTTTCACCTGCATCCCAAGCTCCATCGTTTCATGGAGGCCCGCCGTGCCATGGCCCGGGGCGAGCAGCCCCTGGACTGGTCGGCTGGCGAAGCTCTGGCGCTGGCCAGTCTGGCGGCGGACGGCGTCCGCATCCGCCTCAGCGGGCAGGATAGCTGCCGGGGCACCTTCAGCCACCGCCACGCGGTCCTGCATGACGTGGAGAACGGCCGGACCTATTGTCCCCTGCAACATCTTGCCGGCAACCAGGCGCCCGTGGACATCATCAACAGCCCGTTGTCCGAAGCCGGCGTGCTCGGCTTTGAATATGGCTACAGCCTCGACTGCCCCGAAGGGTTGATCATGTGGGAGGCGCAGTTCGGGGACTTCGTCAATGTGGCGCAGGTGATCATTGATCAATTCATCTCCAGCGGCGAGGACAAGTGGCGCCGTTTGAGCGGGCTGGTGATGCTCCTGCCGCACGGCTTTGAAGGCGCGGGGCCGGAGCACTCCAGCGGGCGCATCGAGCGTTTCCTCACCCTGGCGGCGGATGACAACATCCAGGTGGCCATCCCCACCACCCCGGCGCAGATGTTTCATCTCTTGCGCCGCCAGGCCCTGCGCCGCTGGCGCAAGCCGCTGGTGGTGTTCACCCCCAAAAGCATGTTGCGTAATCCGCGCGTTGTCTCCTCCCTCGAAGAGCTGGCCGGCGGCCGTTTCCAGCGGGTCATTCCTGACCCGCGGCATCCGGCCATGGACCGCGTGAGCCGCGTCTTGTTGTGCGCCGGCAAGCTCTACTACGAACTCGAGGCCCGGCGCGAAAAACTCGGCATCGAGGATGTCGCCATCGTGCGGCTCGAACAGCTCTATCCCTTCCCACGAACCGAGCTGGAAGCCCTGCTCGGCGACTGCAAACCCGGCACCAATGTCATCTGGGTGCAGGAGGAGCCCGAAAACATGGGGGCATGGCGTTACCTCCGCGTGACCGTCAGCATGCAGTTCCTCAATCGCCTGCCCTTCAGCGGCATTTGCCGGCCGGCCTCGGCCTCTCCGGCCACCGGCTCGGCCTCCGCCCATCAAATCGAGCAGGAGGAACTGCTGGCCAAGGTCTTCGCCGCCGAGCAGCCGGTGGTGCGGCCGCGCACCGAAACCATCGTGGGCACCAAACAGCCGCAGGCTTGAATCGAAGCAGGATTTTTTTATGAGCAAACCAACCATCGAATTGCGGGTGCCTTCCGTGGGCGAGTCCGTCTCCGAAGTGGAAGTGGGCGAGTGGCTGGTGGCCGAAGGCGCCGAAGTGCGCCGCGATGCCACCGTGGTGGTGTTGGAAACCGACAAGGCCACCGTCGAAGTCCCCGCACCCGAGGACGGCCGCCTGCTCAAGCAGCTCTGCCCCCGGGGCGCCAAGGTCAAAGTGGGCGAGGTGTTGGGCCTGCTGGAACCCGCCGCCCTGCCGGATGCCACCCCGGAGGTCATCAAGGCGGCGGGCCGCAAAAAAGCGGCCGCGGAAAAACCCCCGGCGCCCGTTGCGCCTCCCCCTCCTCCTCCACCGCCGCCCGCTGCCCCCTCCCCGGCTGCCCCCGTCGTCATGCCCGCCGCCGCAAGGTTGGCCGCGGAACAGGGAGTGGATTTGAGCAAGGTGACCGGCACCGGTCCCGGTGGCCGCATCCTCAAGGAAGATGTGCAGCGCGCCCTGCCTGCCGTCCCGCCTCCGCCTCCCCCTCCTGCCGCTGCGCCCCCGCCTGCCGTACCGGCGGCGCCGCCGCCAGTGGCGATGCCCGCCGCCGTGGACAGCAACGGGCCGGAGGAGGAAGTGGTCCCCATGAGCCTGCTGCGGCGCAAAATCGCCGAGCGCCTGGTCCAGGCCCAACAAACGGCGGCGCTGCTGACCACCTTCAACGAGGTGGACATGTCGGCCGTGCAGGCGCTGCGCAAGCAATATCAGGAAGCCTTTCAACAAAAGCATCAGGTCAAGCTGGGCATCATGTCCTTCTTTGTGAAGGCAGTGGTGGCGGCGCTGCAACAGGTGCCGGGCCTCAACGCGGAAATTCGCGGCACTGACATCGTCTATCACAAACGCTATGACATCGGCATTGCCATCGGCGGCGGCCGCGGCCTGGTGGTCCCCGTCCTGCGCCGGGCCGAGCGGATGAGCTTCGCCCAGATTGAGGCCGCCATTGCCGATTACGCCGCCCGGGCCCGCGAAAACAAATTGCGCCCGGACGACCTGGCCGGCGGCACCTTCACCATCACCAACGGCGGCGTGTACGGCTCCATGTTGTCCACTCCGCTGCTCAATCCCCCGCAAAGCGGCGTGCTCGGCATGCATGCCATCCAGGAGCGTCCCGTGGCCGTCGCCGGGCAAATCGTCATCCGGCCCATCATGTACGTGGCCCTGACCTACGATCATCGCCTGGTGGATGGCCGCGAGGCCGTCACCTTCCTTAAGACAGTGAAGGAACTGATCGAAAACCCGGCCCGGCTGCTGCTGGAGGTGTAGGGCGGCAGGGAGCGCTTTCTCCCTCCCGCCGCCCGCCGGCAGGCCTAGTGCATCTCCACCGCGCAGGTGCCCAGGCCGCCCCGGTAATAATTGAACTGCACGTTGGGATGATCCGCCAGCAGGGACATCGGCACGGCGGTATCCACGATGCGTTTCGAAATCATGTACGCGGTGAGCCGCTGCCCAAACGGATTGTCGTGCCGGCCCGCCTGCCAGATGCTCACCTTCTCCGCCTTCCACGTCTCCACCGGCCCCACGCTGATGGCCATGGTGGGCACCAGGGCAATGTTGCCGCCGCCGCTGGTGCGGGCGTTTTGCGCCACGGTCAGCGGGTGTAATTGGACCACGCGCGTGGCCAGTTGGCGATACTCCGCCGCAGAAGGCGGTGCGTCCTTGTATTTGCCCTTGCGCTGCGGCGGATCATTGAAGGCCCAGTGCTTCACATCCCCCTGCCCGCCCTGCATCACCACGCAGCGGATGCCGCTTTCCCACGTCTTGCGGTACGGCGCGGTGTCCGCCTTGGGGAAATGCAGGTGCGCCTCCGGCATCCGCAGCTTGCGGTCAATCCGGTTGAAACACAGCTCCCGATCCGCGCGCTCAAATGACAACGGATGCGTGACCGGCACTTCCCGGCCGTCCAGATACCACTCGTCCATGCCCCAAAAATGCCCCTCGCGCACGTCCAGCCCCAGCGCATTCACCAGCCGCGCCACCAGCGGCAACTGCTCGGTGGGACCGATGGGGCCGCAAATCCCCGCCGGATTGTCCGCCGTGCTCTGCCGCCACGCCTGGATGTACTCCAGCGCCTCGGCCAGATAAAAATCCTCCAGCGTGTCATACATCACCACCTTGAAGCCGGGCCGGGAGAGCCGCTCCAAATCCCGCGGGGTTAGGCGGGCCACTTCCTCGATCAACTCTTTGGGCAGGGTGGTGTAATCCCACCAGTCCGGGGCGATGGCACTCAAGGGGCGGGGCATGATGCGGCGCGGGTTGGTGGGTTACAGAACTTGCGTCTCTCCCGGCATGGCGATGGGGTAGCGCCCCTGCGCATCCGGCATGACCGGCGCCGGGCCGTCCATGGTCAAAGTCTCCAGATTGGGCGCCAGCGACAAGTTGGAGTTGAGGGCCGCGTCCCACGTGATGAGCGCCCCCGATTCGCACGCCATCCGCCCCATGATCGCCGTGAGGCACGACTTGGCGCAGCGCTCCGTCTCGTTGTACGGCTTGTCATTGCGAATGGCCTCAAACAGCAAATCGTGCTCGCGCTGGTATTGATCCCCTTTGTCCCCACGAAACCGCCACAGCAACTGTTCACCGGCGGGCTTGTGCCCCTTGAACAAACGCGGATCGGGAATGCCCTCCCCCAAAATGCCGCAGCCGGTGGTGCCGTAAATCATGTTGCCAAAGAAATCATAACACCGGGAGATATGCCGCCCCTGCGCGATCAGGCGCGTGCCGTCCGCAAAAGTGTACTCGGCCATGTAATGATCAAAAAGCTGGTCCGCCTCTTTGCGCACCTGCCGCCCCCCCATCCCCTGCACCGAGACCGGCCAGGCGTCTTTAACCCAGCAGCAGACATCAATGTTATGGATCAGCCAGTCCACAATGAAGCTGCCGTTCAACCAGGTGAAACAACTGTAGTTCATGATTTGATACGCCACCTCGCTCATCCCCGGCGTTTTCGGCGCCAATCCCACCGGCCCATGCATGCGATAGGCGTACGACGTCACCACCGTCCCAATCGCGCCGTCATGAATCCGTGCGATGGCCTCCTCCAGCGGCGGATAATGCCGGCTCATCAAGCCGCCCGCCACCTTCAGATTTTTCTGCCGCGCCACCTCGCCTGTCTTGAGCACCCGCCGGATGCCGGGGGCGTCCACCGCAAAGGATTTCTCCATGAACACATGCATGCCCTTCTCGATGGCGTATTCAAAATGCAGCGGACGAAAAGCCGGCGCCGTGGCCAGCAACACCACGCTCCCCTTGTCCAGCGAATCAATGGCCCGCTTGAAGGCGTCGAAGCCCACAAACCGCCGATCCGGCGGCACATTGGCTTTTTCCCCCACTTGCGCTGTCAAATTGCGCACGCATGCCTCGGTCTTCTGCTCAAACACATCCGCCACCGCCCAGAGCTGTGTCGGCCCGGCGGTGGACAGGGCATTTTTCGCCGCCCCCGTGCCTCGGCCGCCGCACCCCACCAGCGCTATTTTCAAGGTGTTGCTTTCCGCGGCATATCCCGGCATGGCGACGCCATGCGCCAATGCCGCTCCTGCGGCCAGGGTGGACGAAGTCTTCAAAAATTTGCGGCGGGTGGTGGATATTGTTGCGGGCTTCATGCGGTTGATTGCATTAAGTAATCTCCCTGCCGTCAAGCCGGAAAACCGGGGGCGTTATCGGCCTCGCCCCCGCCACGGACCACGTGCCGGGCAGACGCGGCGCAATCGCCAACCTGTAGGCGTATTTGCCAACCCCCCGGCAAGGGGCTAGCATGGGGCAGCGATGAAACCAGATTCCGCGCATCACTTCCAGGAGCCGATCCTCAAATACGCCCGCCAGGACTTCGCCAAGTTGGCCGTGCGGTTCACGGTGCAGGAGGCCCTGGAGGCCATCCGCCGGCAGGGCATCGGCGAGAAAATCGTCTATTTCTACGTGGTGGATGATCAGGATCACCTCGTCGGCGTGGTGCCCACCCGCCGCTTGTTGACCGCGCCCCTGGAGGAAAAACTGGAAAACATCATGATCCGCCAGTTGGTGGTCATCCCGCATACGGCCACCGTGTTGGAGGCCTGCGAGCAGTTCATCCTGCACAAATTCCTCGCCTTTCCCGTGGTGGACGAGCAACGCCGCATCGTGGGCATGGTGGACGTCCAGCTCTTCACCGGCGAAATTTTTGAGTTCACCGAGCACGAGCAGGCCGAAGACGTGTTTGAGATGCTGGGCTTCCGCCTCAGCCAGGTGCGCGATGCCACCCCGCTCCGCGCCTTTCGCTACCGCTTCCCCTGGCTCATGCCCACCGTCCTCAGCGGCACGGTTTGCGCCCTGCTCTCGGGACTCTATGAAACCACGCTGGACCGGGTCATCCTGCTGGCCTTCTTCCTGACCCTGGTGCTGGCACTGGGCGAAAGTGTCAGCATTCAATCCATGACACTGGCCATTCAGAGTTTCCGCGCGCTGCGTCCCACCTGGCAATGGTTTGGCCGCGCCCTGAGCCGCGAGCTGACCACCGCCCTGCTTCTGGGGCTGGGCTGTGGCGCCCTGGTGGCCTTGATTGTCTGGCTGTGGCGCGGGGCCGTGCCGGCCGCGCTGGTCATCGGCGGCAGCATCACCCTTTCCCTCATGTCGGCCTGTTTGATTGGCCTGGGCATTCCCACCCTGTTGCATGCACTGCGCTGGGATCCCAAGGTGGCCGCCGGCCCGCTCACCCTGGCGTTGACCGACATCATGACCCTCCTGTTTTACTTCAATCTGGCAGCACTCTTCCTCTAGTCCGAAAGGACTGGGCGCCCGAGGCGGCGGGGGGTTACGGCGGGACGGCGGCCGGGCGGCGGTGATTTGGTGGGCGCTGAGGGATTCGAACCCCCGACCTACTCGGTGTAAACGAGACGCGCTAACCGCTGCGCCAAGCGCCCATCCCCACCGCCGGCACCTTCGTTTACTAGGCCATTGGCGGCCTTCCCGCAAGCCAAATACATGCCGCCCACACCGCCTTACGCCCGCCACGCCAAGGCTTTTTCCATTGTGATTCCGCCGCCCTCGTATTAAATAACCCCTGTCATGGCGACCCCAGACCAACAACCGGGGCCGGAAAAAACTGCCAATCCCTTCCAGACAACCGGCAGCCCGGCGGTGGGCGACCGCCTGCTCACGGCGGCAGAGGTGCACCAGTGCCTCAAGCGCGCCCGGCGCACGCAGTTGGTGCAGTTGCTGGTGGCCGTGGTGCTCATCACCGCCATCACCGGCACCGCCACCTATTTGATTCTGGAATCCTGGCAGGCCGCCGAACGCCGCCTCCAACACAGCCAGGAATGGACGGACCAAAGCGGGCGTTACATGGTCATCATCGCCTCCAACTACGCCGCCCAGGCGCGCCTGGCCCAGCATCAGGCCATGCTTGCCGCCAGCCAAGCCGGCGCGGATCGCGAGGCCGTCGTCGCCCTCCGCACCGAAACCGCCGTGACCATCACCAACGCCGCCGTGAACCTGACCCGCCAGCTCTCCCGCGCCCTCAATGATTTGGGCCACAGCAACATCATGGCGCTGGACCTGCACTACGCCGCCCGCCTGCAAAACATCGAAAAACAAATGGAGGCCGAACGCCAGAAACTCCTGCAAACCACCCTCGAACAACTCAAGCGCCTCACCAAAGAGCTCTCCAAGTACGATCCGCTCCTTAAAATTGACCCCGACGTGGCCGGCCGCATTCAGACCGCCCTGGCCCAGCTCAAACAATTGGTGGAGATCACCGAACTGCTCAAGTTGCGGCAGGAAGACCAGGTGAAAAACCTGCAAAACCAGATCACCCTCCTGAACGAAAAATTAAAAGTCCTCGAGCTGCGCCTCGAGCAGATGCAATCCAGCATGGGCGGTTTGCTGACCAATCTCCCGCCCGGCGTGCGGCTCAACACCAACGCCCCCCCCGCCGCTCCGCGTCCCGCGCCTTGACCGCCGCGGCCGTGGCATTCCGTTCAGGGCCTTTGGGCCTTGGCCCCGTTCTTTCAAGCCCCAAACAACCGCCGCACGTACGCCCCATTTTTCCGCGCATCGGCCACGGGATCCTTGGAGGGCGCCGAGGTCTCCAGCACAATCCACCCCCGATAGCCAATATCGTGGATCGCCTGCGCCAGGGCCTCGAACTTGGCCGGCTCGTCCTCCAGATACTTGGGCCCGTTTTTGAAATGAATCTGGGCAATGCGATCCCGCAGCAGCCGGATCTCCGCCGGTGAATCATACTGCTTGGTGGTGCCGGTATTATAGACATCATAATACATCTGCACCGCCTCATGATTCACCGCGTCCAAAATCCGCAGGTTGTCGCGCGCATTCAGATAAGTCTCGATGGCCAGCACCACCCCGGCCTTTTTGGCCCGCGGCGCCGCGTCCTTCAACCGCTGCACCACCACGTCCATCTCCTTCGCCTTCAGCCGCCCCTGCTCATCCAGCAAATCCCCGCGGAAAAAGAACGCCACCAAAATCACCTTCGCGCCGAGCTCCTGCGCCGCATCAATGGATTGCTCCAGCCACGCCGGCCCGCGCGGATCGCTGGCCAGGGGATATTCGTTCAACAACCCCATCATCAGCGAACAGATCGGCAACCCCGTGGCCTGCATCTGCGCCTTGTAGCGGGCGCGTGTCTCCGGCTCGGCAATGGACAGCCGCTCCGCCGCCCCGCCCACGCCCACCTCCACGCCCTCCAGCCCGGCCTGTTTGGCCTGCTCCAAATTCACCACACAAGCCCCCACCTTGATCCGGGCCCGCGCCGCAGCCGCCTGCAGCATGGCCGGCCCCAGCGCGGCGCCGGCCAGCGCGGCTGAAGTGGTGGCAATAAAATGACGCCGGTTCACCAGAGTTTTTTTCATGCGTGCCATGCCGCGACGTTATCGCCCCCCGCCCTTTTGTCAACCCGCCCCTTGCTTCATTCCCGGGCCCGGGAATCCATCAAAATGGTCACCGGCCCGTCATTCACCAGCGCCACCTTCATATCCGCCCCAAACTCGCCCGTGGCCACCGGCTTGCCCAGCTCCGCGCCCAACCGCGCCACAAATTCCTCGTACAAGGGGATGGCGGTTTCCGGGCGCGCCGCCCGGCTGTAGCTGGGGCGGTTGCCTTTTTTGGTGCTGGCATGCAGGGTGAACTGGCTCACCACCAACACCTCCCCGCCCACCTCCTGCACCGAGCGGTTCATCACCCCCTGCTCGTCGTTGAAAATGCGCAACCGTGCAATCTTGCCGCACAACCATTCCACGTCCTCGGCCTGATCCACCGCTTCAATGCCCACCAGCACCAGCAGCCCCTGGCCAATGGCGCTCCGGACCTGCCCGGCAATGGTCACCGAGGCCTGCAGAACCCGTTGAATGACGACCCGCATAAACTGTCTCTCCTCACTTGAGCCACGCGCAACGCCCGCCTCACCGCGTGCGGGCGGTGAGCCACACCCCCGCCAGCCCAAACAACAAATTGGGCAGCCAGCCCGCCAGCCACGGCGCCAGCCGTCCGCTCAACCCCAGCGCCTCCGCAAACCGCTGCACCAGGAAATAGGCAAAGGCCAGAAACACGCTGCTGGCCACCCCCACAAAAACATTGCGCCGCCCGCTGCGCGCCGCAAAGGGCACCGCGATCAACACCACCACCAGGCACGTCACCGGCGCCGCCAGCCGCGCATGCCATTTGGTGTCCAGTTGCGCATCGCGCCCCCGCTCCGGATGCCAGCGCCGGTAATCGTAAATCTCCCGCAACGAAAGCGACATCCCCCGTGCCGCCCGCAAATCACTCAGACTGCTCACCTTGATCTCGCTGCGGATGCGCGCCGGCGAGGCCGTCAAATCCGGCAGCGCCATCGCGTTGGTCAGATGGCGCTCGCTGGGAATGGGCTGCCCCGGCGCATAGACGTTCTGCTGCACCTGGAAAAAATGCCAGTGGCCGTTGCTGTACACGCCGCGCTCGGCCGCCAGCTCCAGCCGGCGGCCATCCGCCGCATGCCAGATCACCCGCGCCTTGCGCATCTGACCCGTTGCCGGATGAAAATCAAACGGCCCCACCACGTTGGTATGCCCGCCGGTGAAATCCAGAAACACCACATGCCGCTGCCAGGCCTCCTCCCCCCCGCTTTGCCGCTGGCGCCGCGTCAACAACTCCTCCGCCTCGTCCAGACTGTGCGGCATGAGCACCTCGTTGAGCACGAACATGCCCATTCCGCACGCCGCGCCCACCCCCAGATAGGGCACCAAGAGCCGCCACAAACTCACCCCCGCGCAACGCATGGCCGTCAGCTCGTGATGCCGCGCGTGATGCGTCAGGCTGTACAGCATCGCCAGCAGCAGCCCCAGCGGCACCACATAGCCCAGCGTCTTGGGCAGGGTGAGAAACAGGTATGTGGCAATCTCCCCCGCCTTCAAACCCTGCCGCTGGAATTCGTCCATCTCCGAAAACGTGATGAACGCCAGCCAGAAAATCAGGAAGCCGCTCAGGCAGTAGCCCAGCGGCACCAACAACTCCCGCAGCAAGTACCGGTCCAGCAGGCGCATCGCGGCCCAACCTAAGCCAAAGCCCACGCCGGAGCAAGAACCACTGCAGCCGCGGCCCCTCCGGCTGGCGCCTGCTGGCGCGCTCCAAGCAATCGCCCGCCCGGCGGCTCAGGAGCGCGGCGCGGCCCCGGCAATGCTCAACGTCAGCTCAATCTCCTCCGCCACCTTGTCCTGCGGCGCGGCGGGGTTGATGTTGAAGTCCGACCGCTTGATGGTGAACTGCGCCCGGAGGACCAGCAAATCGCCCTGCTGCCGGTTGTTCGTCCGCGCCCCCAGCTTGTCCTTCAGGTACGTGAACCGCACCGGCACGGTGATCTCCCGCGTCACCCCCTTGATCGTAAGCTGCCCGGTGACCTCCGCCGTGGCGGTATCGCCCGACACCTTGACATTCTTCAGGCTTACCGCCTTGAAACGAATCTCCGGATGCTTCGCCACATCCATCCACTGCGCGCTGTGCAGGTGCTCCTTCATCATCGGATTGGGCACGTGCAGCGTGGCCGCGCTCACCACGATTTCTCCGGTGGTGGCCGCCGGATTCTGCGGATCATAGATCACCTTGCCGCTGATGCCGTTGGCGCTGCCATTGATCGCTTCCAGCGGCGCATCCAGATGAAACACCACGTTGTTCACGCCCTTGGGGTCTGCAAAATCAAACGTCTGCGGCGCCGCCATCGCGCCCAGCGCCAGCCCCAATCCCATCGTGATCATCCCAGCTATTTTCATGCGTCTATTCCTTTCTCACGCCTCAACCGGCGTTCGTTTCATGTTTCTCGATTTGTTGCCCGGGACACGCGTCCCAGAAATGAAAGCCCGATCATGAGCAGGCCCAGAGCCGCCGCCCCCGCCACCACATCCACCCCCGGCACCACCCGCGGCTCATACACCACCGCCTCAATCCCGGTCACCTCGTCCAACACCCGCGTCGGCACGCTGGTCATGGTCCAGCCCCGATGCGCCCCCGCCGCCAGCCACCAGGCCAAAGCCCCGGCCAGCAGCAGCACCCCTGCCCCACGCAACCCGCTTTTGCCTCGTTTGAGCATTATCGTTGCTTTCTAATAACAAACATTAGCAATAATGACACGAGTCGCGCCAACCGCAAGCCACCGCCGCCCGCCCGCCCAAGGCCACATCGCCGGCGGTTTGATCATGGAATAGTATGGCCTCCCCGAACGGCTTTTGTCATGATGCCCGCGCAGAGGACGAGTCCATGACAGCGTCTCGCGGGCAAATGGTGCGTTCGATCTCCGCCGCCTCCCTCATCATGATGGGATCGGTGCTGCTCAGCCGCGTCCTGGGCATCGTCCGCGAAATGGTGCTCGCCGGCATGGGCGGCACCAGCGCCGCCATGGACGCCTACGTGGCCGCCTTTCTCCTGCCGGAGTTCCTCAATCACCTGCTGGCCGGCGGCTTCATGTCCATCACTTTCATTCCCCTGTTTCAGGAAAGGCTGCAACAGGGCGACACCCCCGGCGCCTGGCGCCTGTTCAACAACCTGCTCTGCGCCGGCACGCTGGTGATGTCTCTGCTGGTGGCCATCACCTGGGTGTTCACCCCCCAAATCCTTGCCCTCATGGGGGAGCGCATCGGCGGCGCGGCGCCAGAATACGTCACCCGCCTCACCCGCATCATTTTGCCGGCCCAAATCTTCTTTTATTGGGGCGCCCTCTTCATGGCGGTGCAGTATGCCCACCAGCAATTTTTCCTGCCTGCCCTGGCCCCCTTGATTTACAACGGCGGCATCATCCTCGGCGGCCTGTGCCTCGGCCGCTGGCTGGGCATCGAAGGTTTTGCCTGGGGCGTGCTGGCCGGCGCGCTGGCGGGCAATGCCCTGATTCAGCTCGTCGGTTTGCGGCGGCTCCGTTCCCCCCTGGCCTGGGTGGTGGATTTCCGCGACCCCGGCCTGCGGCGCTATGTCTGGCTCAGCCTGCCGCTGGTCCTGGGGCTGGGCATGCAATTTTCCAACGAGATTGCCTTCCGCATTTTCGGCGCCCCCCTCGGCGAGGGTGCCCTGGCCAGCCTGAATTACGCCCTGCGCATCATGTGGGCGCTGGTGGGCCTGTTTGGCCAGGCCGTCGGCATTGCCTCCTTTCCCTTTCTGACCCGTCTGGCGGTCAGCGGACAAATGGCCGAAATGAACCAGATCGCCCTGGGCGTGTTGCGGCGTCTCCTCCTCCTGGTGCTGCCAGTCTCGGCCGTCCTCATGGCCCTCGCCCCTGAAGTCATCACGGTGGTCTTCCAGCGCGGCCGCTTCACCGCAGAGAGTGCGGCGCAAACGGCGCCCGTGTTGCAATGGTACCTGGCCGGGGCTTTTGCCTTTGCCGCCATGACGATCGTCACCCGCTGCTTTTACGCCCTGCAAAACACCTGGCTGCCCATGCTCGCCAGCACCGCCATTGCGCTGGCCAGCCTTCCCCTCTATGCCTGGCTCAGCCGCGGCTGGGCCGCCCCGGGCATCGCCCTGGCCGGCTCGCTGGGCGCCCTGATTCAACTCGCCGTGCTCTTCTGGCTGTGGCTGCGCCGGCACGGCCAGCAGGCCCCGCTGCGGGATTTGGGCGCCGGCCTCGGGCAGGCCCTGCTGGCCGCGGCGGTGGCCGGCGGCGTAGCCGCCGGCTTGCGCGGGCTGCTGTGGCACAGCCATGCCCTCGCCGGCCTCAAAACGCCGTTCAGCCACGCCCTGGTGGGCCTGAGCGCCGGGGCGCCCGCCCTGTTGGCCGCCGCCCTGCTGCTCTGGCTCCTGGGCAATCCCGAGGCCCGCCAGCTCCTGAAAAAAGGAAGCCGGGCAGGGAGCTGAGAGCGCCCGCCTTGACCGCTCCGCCCGCCCTGTGAATAAATTTTACGTGAAAAACGGGCGGTTTGTGGCACAGTGAAAGGAAGGTGAATTTTTTGACACGGGAACAGCTTAGGACGCTGGCCGTGATGGGACTGCTGCTGGCGTTGGGCTGGGGAG
Organism: Verrucomicrobiia bacterium; assembly: GCA_026414565.1. Lineage (NCBI taxonomy): Bacteria > Pseudomonadati > Verrucomicrobiota > Verrucomicrobiia > Verrucomicrobiia bacterium. The sequence continues at coordinate 148,691 of JAOAIT010000061.1, read as the reverse complement.
TGAAATGGTACCGCAGTTCAGCCGCTTCCCCAAGCCCACCACCCCCCGTAGTCCATCAGCCGTGAACTATGCACAAGGTCAATTTTGACGAGGAACTGGAGAAAATCCTGGAGCGCGATCCGCGCTATGACCGGGAAGCTTATCATTTTGTGCGGGAGGCCCTCGAGCACACCCAGAAAATGCTCAAGGGCCGCGGACGCACCCGCACGGAAACCCGCCATGTCACCGGCCAACAACTCCTGGAGGGCATTCGCGAGCTGGCCCTGCAACAATTCGGCCCCATGGCCATCACCGTCTTTGAAGAATGGGGCATCCACCGCTGCGAAGACTTCGGCGAAATCGTCTTCAACATGGTCGAGCAGGGGTTGCTGAGCAAAACCAAGGAGGACAGCCGCGCCGACTTCCAGGGGGGCTACGATTTTGACACCGCCTTCCGCCAGCCATTCCTGCCCTCCTCCAAACTCTCCCCCCCGCGGGAACCCAAGGCCGGCTGATGCAGTCTGCGGCTCACAAACCGGTTGGCGCCCGCCGCCAGCCCCCCGCCACTGTGCCGCCCACGCGGGTTGTTTCCCTGGACAACGGCCTGCAACTCATCATCCGCGAGGACCACAGCGCGCCGGTGGCCTCCGTGCAGGCCTGGTGCAAGGCCGGCAGCATTCACGAGGGCCCCTGGCTCGGCGCCGGCCTGTCGCATGTGCTCGAGCACATGCTCTTCAAAGGCACCACCAACCGCCCCGGCCATCAAATTGACCGCGAAGTCCAGAGCGCCGGCGGCTACATCAACGCCTACACCAGTTTTGACCGCACCGTCTATTATATTGATGTCCCCAACTCCGGCGTCCCGGTGGCCCTGGACATCCTCTGCGACATCATGCAAAACGCGGCCCTCCCCGAGGAGGAGCTGGCCCGGGAAATGGAGGTCATCCGCCGCGAAATGGACATGACCCACGACGACCCCGCCCAGCGCTCCGCCCGCCGCCTCTTCGAAACCGCCTACACCCGCAGCCCCTATCGCTTCACCGTCATCGGCTACCCCGATATTTTCAATGAGTTGAAACGCGAGGACATCCTGGCTTATTACCGCGAAAAATACGCCCCCAACAACCTCTTCTTCGTCGTCGTGGGCGATGTGGACGCCGCCGCTGTCGAGCAGCGCATCCGGGACAACTTCGCCGCCGCCAAGGCCCGGCCTCTGCCCCCCATGGTCTTGCCCGAGGAACCCCGCCAACTGGCCCCACGCGAAGTCATCGAAGAGGCTCCCATTGCCCTGGCCCATGTGCATTTTAGCTGGCACATCCCCGACCTGCGGCATCCCGATGTCCCCGCCCTGGACGTGCTGGCCACCATCCTCGGCAGCGGCCGCAGCTCGCGCCTGTATCAAACCGTCCGCGAGCGCCTCGGGCTGGTCAATACCATCGAGGCTTGGACCTACAGCCCCGGCAACCCCGGCCTCTTCGGCATGAGCGCCGTGATGGATCCCGACAAACTCGAACCCGCCCGCGCCGCCATGCTCGCGGAAATCGAGCGCCTCAAATCCCAGCCGGTCAAGGCGACCGAGCTGCAAAAAGCCATCAAACAATTCACCGCCGCCACCCTGGCCACGCGCAAAACCATGGCCGGCCAGGCCCAGGACCTGGGCGCCAGTTGGCTCGCTGCGGGCGATCTGGACTTCTCCACCCGCTACCTCGAGGCAGTGAAAAAAACCACCGCTGCCGATTTGCAAAGAGTCGCCCGCCACTACCTGACCGAGGCCAACCGCACCTGCTTTGTCCTGACGCCCGCCCGCCCCAATCACCTGGCGGCGGCCCGCATCACGCCGCCCCGCAGCTCGGCCATCGAAAAATTCACCCTGCCCAACGGCCTGCGCGTCCTCATCAAAGAGGACCACCGCCTCCCCTTTGTCGAGTTTCGCACCGTCCTGCGCGGCGGCGTGCTGGCCGAAAACCTGGCCAACAGCGGCCTCACCATGCTCCTGTCGCGCCTGCTGCTCAAGGGCACCCGCAAACGCACCGCCGAGCGACTCGCCCGCGAAATTGAATCCCTCGGCGGCAGCATGGACACTTACGGCGGCAATCAGTCCTTTGGCATCAATGTCGAGGTCCTCCACGGCGATTTCGCCCGGGGCCTCGATTTGCTGTCCGACGCGCTCCTGCATCCCACCTTCCCGGCGGAGGCCCTCGAACGCGAACGCGAGGTGCAACTGGCCACCCTCGAACACCAGCGCGATCAAATTCTCCCTTACGCCGCCCGCCTCATGCGCCGCGTCATGTTTGGCCCCGCCGGCTACGGCCTGGACGCGCTTGGCGAGTCCGCCTCCGTCAAACAAATTGGCGCGCCGGACCTGCAGCGCATGCACCGCCAGTTGGTGGTCCCCGCCAACTGCGTGCTGGCCATCTTTGGCGACGTGCACACCGGCACCGCCCTCAAAGCCGTCGAAAAACACCTCGGCCGCTGGCAGGGCCGGCTCGAACTGCCCGAACCGCCCCTCCCGCCCCCCCTCACCGGGGTGGTGCGCCAGTCAGAGACGCTCGAGAAAAAACAAGCCCTCGTCATCGTGGGCTTCCCGGGCGCCACCCTCTTTGACTCGGACCGTTACGCCCTCGATTTGTTGCAGGAAGCCTGCAGCGACCTCGGCAGCCGGCTGTTCATGCGCATCCGCGACCAGCTTGGCCTGGCCTACTATGTCGGCGCCCAGAATTTCCTGGGCCTCACGCCGGGCTTCTTTGCCTTCTATGCCGGCACCGAGCCTTCCCAGGCCGCCCTGTGCGAGGCGGAAATGCTTGCCGAAGCCACCCTCCTTCGCCGCGAAGGCCTGGCCGCGGACGAGCTGCAACGCGCCAAAGCCAAACTCCTGGGCCAGCGCAAAATTGCCCGCCAGGACCTGGGGCACCAGGCCATGGTCACCGCCCTGGATGAACTCTACGGCCTGGGCTGCCATTACTTTGAACAGGAAGACGCCCGCATCCAGGCGGTCACCCTCGAGGATGTCCGCACCGCCGCCCAGAAATATCTGACCCCCGAGCGCATGGTGGTAGTGGTGATCAATCCCCAGCGTGACCCGGCTTGAGGCCCGGCCCCCACCCGGCGGTGTCCGTGCCTTGCCCGGGCAATTAAAAAATCCTGCGGTTTGCTTTTTCTTCGGGGCACGCCCCCTGCCGCTTCCCCCTTGGCCAACCGCCGCTCTCCCGTTACACTCGTCGCATGATGACACGACGCCTTCGCCTCGCCTGGTCCGGCCTCCTCCTGGCCGTTTCCCTGCACTGCCACGCCGGCAATCCCGTCTTCCCCGGTTGGTACGCCGACCCCGAGGTGGCCGTTTTCGGCAAGGAGTACTGGATTTACCCCACCTACTCTGCCCCGTATGATCAACAAACCTTTTTTGACGCCTTCAGCTCCCCCGACCTGGTCCACTGGACCAAGCACAGCCGCATCCTCACCACCAACGAAATCCAATGGGCCCGCCGCGCCATGTGGGCCCCCTCGGTCATCGAAAAAGACGGCCGTTACTTCTTCTTTTTCGGCGCCAATGACATTCAGAATGACCGCCAACCCGGCGGCATCGGCGTGGCCGTCGCTGACAAGCCCTCCGGCCCCTTCAAGGACTACCTGGGCAAACCGCTGATTGACAAATTCCACAACGGCGCCCAGCCCATTGACCAGTTTGTGTTCAAGGACCGCGACAACCAGTACTACCTCATCTATGGCGGCTGGCGGCATTGCAACATCGCCCGCCTCAAGCCCGACTTCACCGGCTTCGACCCGTTCCCGGACGGCACGGTATTCAAGGAAATCACCCCCCAAGGCTACGTGGAAGGCCCCTTCATGTTCATCCGCAATGGCCGCTACTATTTCATGTGGAGCGAAGGCGGCTGGACCGGCCCCAACTACTCCGTGGCCTATGCCATCGCCAACTCCCCCCTGGGCCCCTTCCAGCGCATCGGTAAAATCCTCCAACAAGACCCCGCCGTGGCCACCGGCGCCGGCCATCATTCCGTCCTCAAAATCCCCTATGAAGACACCTGGTACATCGTCTATCACCGCCGCCCCCTGGGCGAAAAAGATGGCAACCATCGCGTCACCTGCATTGACCGCATGGAATTTGACGACCAGGGCTTCATCAAACCCGTCAAAATCACCTTCGAAGGCGTCCCCGCCCATCCCTTGAAATGACCACCCTTGGCGGCCCGTCTGGCCACGGGTGGGATAACCCCGCCCGCTAAGCCGCCGCCAGCATCCTTCGCACGGCTTCCCAGACCGTATTAGGTGGCAAAGCGGGCAGTCCCTGTGGATGGCGCACCAAATGCACATGGCTGCCCCGGGGACGCCACACGGCCTCCACACTCGGCCCCCACAACACCAGCGAGGGCACGCCCAAGGCCGCCGCCAAATGGGTGATGCCCGAATCATGCCCCACAAACAACCGGCAGCCGCGCAGATGCTCGGCGACTTCCGTCAAGGGCCGGTTGCGCAGCAACGTCAACCGCTCCCCCGCCGCCACGGCCCCCAGTTGATCCAGCCGGTCACCCTCGGCCTCACCCCCCACCAGCGTGAGATGCCATGGCGTCTGGCTGAGCAGTTGTTGCACCAGCGTTTGCCAGTGCCGCGCCGGCCAGTTCTTTCGCTCGCTGCCGCTGCCGGGATGCAACGCCACGCGCAGGCATCCTTCCGCACCGGGCGCCAGAGCGCCCGGACCGGCCTGCCCCAACCGCGGCACACCATCCGCCCCGATGATGTCCAGCGCCTCCAAAGGCTTGAGAAAGACCTCCGTGGCATGTATGCCCGCCGTTTCGTTGGGCCGATGCGGCCCCGCAATAAACTGCGCGCTGGTGCAGCTCTGCACGTTGTCCTGAAAAATCCCATCCGGATCGTAAAGGTAGGAGACAATCAGGCTGCACGAGGCAAAATACTCGCACAACTCCAGTTGCAACCGCCCCCCGCGCACAAAAAAACCGGCCATGGCCCGGCTTTCAATCGGCCGCACCGCATCGGCCAGCCCCCCCCATTGGGCCAGGCTGGCAATGTGCGGGTAGCCCAGCACCTCCAGCGGCGGTTGCGGAAAACGGGCGCGCAAGGCCGCCAGCACCGGCAGGGTCAGAATGAAATCCCCAATGGCGCCGCCGCGGATGACCAGGATTTTGCGCTGCATGAATTCAACTTAGAACACTAACACACCAAGCAGCAGCACCAGCAGGCCAAACGCCGCCCGCACGGCGCTGCCGACGCGCACCCGCTGTTCGGTGGCGGTGGCCCAGTGGAGCCAGTCGCGCAAGCGCCACGGTGAGACGGTGAGCCAGATGCCCGCAATCACCAGCCCATACGCCCACCCCACAATGACCAGCCGCCAGTTGCTTTCCGCCCAGCGCGCCGTATCCACCATCAACTTGGCCAGCAGCAGCATGAACACCGCCGCGCCGCGCACCGCCAGAAAGTCCCGCACAAACAGACAGGAGCCAATCCCCACCGCCACAAACAGCGCATAGAGATAAGGCTTTAATGGCTCAAAATCGGCCACCTCCTCCCAGCGCACATAATAAATAAACCAGGCCGTGCTCAGCAGCATCAACACCACCCCCGTCAGCCAGTGCCGCGGAAACTGCCGCGCCACGGCCGCAAATCGCGCCGGTTGAAAAAAACCGTAAAGGTTGGGGGCCAGCACCGCCAGTCCCAACAAAATCGCGAGGGTGGATAGCTTCACCGTCAACATGCGCCTTCGTGTTTAATGTGCCCCTCCCCGCAAGTCACGCAAAATTACCGGCCCGCCCCGCTGCGGCCCGGGCTTCCGGCGGGTCTTTGGACTTGGTAAAGCGCCCGGGACAGGTTATGCTGGGCGCCATGAAACACATTGCACCTTACCACGGGGTTATGCGGGGGACGAGGCCGCCCTGCCTGATGCTTTTTGCGCTGCTCGGCACTCTGGCCCTGCTCACCCTGATGACCGGCTGCAAAAGCAGCCGCCCTGCCACCTGTCCCTGCCAGGCCGCCAAAACCCAGGCCGCCCTCAGCACCACGTCACCGGCGCCGGCCTCTGCCGCCCCCGCCACCAATGCTCCAGCCCCCGCGGAGGAGGAGGTGGAGGAAGGCGAATTGATTTTCGACGGACAAAGCCTCAAGGGGTGGAAAATCACCCCCTTCGCCGGCCACGGCGAGGTGGAGGTTAAAGACGGAAAAATCATCCTCCATGAAGGCATCATGACCGGAGTGAATTACACCAACCCCATCCCCCGCATGAATTACGAGGTCACCTGGGAAGGCTGCCGCGTGGCCGGCAGCGACTTCTTTGCCAGCCTCACTTTTCCAGTGGGCGAAAGCCATTGCACCTTGATCACCGGCGGCTGGGGCGGCGGGGTGGTGGGCATCTCGAGCATTGACAACATGGACGCCTCCGAAAACGAAACCACCCAGTTCATCGCCTTTGAGAATGGCCGCTGGTACCGCTTCCGCGTGCGGGTGACGCCTGACAAAATCGAGGCCTGGGTGGACAACAAAAAAGTGGTCAATGTGAACACCAAGGGAAAAAAGATTGACGTCCGGCCAGGCGAAATCGAGGAGTCCCGCCCCTTCGGCTTCGCCGCCTGGTCCACCACTGGCGCCTTGAAAAATATCCGCATCCGGAAGCTGGACTAAGCACTTCCCCTCTGCCGGTGCCTGGCCGGGGCAGGGCCTCCCCACGCTCCTCGTTTCCCAACGCCCTGCCACGTGCTTCCAGGCTTGCTTCCGTACCCCTCAGACGACTATAACCAAGCGCGTGTCCGAACCCCTGGCATCGCCCATCAACGCCAGCACCCGTTATTGCGCCGTGCTTGGCTGGCCGGTGCGCCACAGCGCCTCACCGGCCTTCCAAAACGCCGGCCTGACGGCGCTGGGATTGAACTGGCGCTACCTGGCCTTTGCCGTGCGGCCGGAGCATCTATCCGAAGTCATCGCCGGCGCGCGGCGCATGCAGTTTATCGGCCTCAATCTCACCGTGCCGCACAAACTGCTGGCCTGCCAAATGGTGGACGCCCTGGATGCCTCGGCCCGCCACTATGGCGCGGTCAACACCATCCGCTTCGAGGCGCAAAACGCCGCCGGCGAGTGGCGGCCTCTGGGCGAATTTGAGGAAGAAGCGCCCGGCGAAATCCGCGCCCAAGGTTTCAACACCGATGCCGAGGCCATCGTGCAGGCCCTGCGCGAAGATCTCGACTTCACCCCCGGCGGCGCCAGCGTCCTGCTGCTCGGCGCCGGCGGCGCCGGCCAGGTCGCGGCGTTGAAACTGGCCGATGCCGGCGTGGCCACGCTGTATCTGGTCAACCGCACACGCCAGAAAGCCGAAGAGGTGGCGCAACGCCTGGCCGGCACCCATGCCCGCCTGCGGGTGCACGTGGGTTATCCGACGGAGCCGGTGGATTTGGTGCTCAACGCCACCTCCCTCGGGCTGCGCGCCGCCGATCCCCTGCCCCTGGACACAGCCCAATTCCCCCTCGCCCGCGCCCGGCTGGTGTATGACATGATTTATCGGCCGGCCGAGACGGCCCTTCTGCAGGCGGCCCGCGCGGCTGGGTGCCGCACCGCCAACGGCCTGAGCATGCTGCTGCATCAAGGGGTCAAGGCGCTGGAAATCTGGAGTGGACGCCCCGCGCCCGTCGAGGTGATGCGCCGGGCGTTGCGGGAGCATGTCTATGGCCACGTTTGACCCCGAAATCTGGGCGCAGGTGCCCTTTCATTTTTGGTCGTGCGCCTTTTTTGTTTTCGGCACGGCCGTGGGCAGTTTCCTCAACGTCATCATCCACCGCGTGCCCCGGGGCCAGAGCATTGTTTCCCCCCCGTCGCACTGTCCCCAGTGCCAGTACGCCATCCCGTGGTACTTGAACATCCCGCTGGTGACATGGCTCTGGCTGCGGGGCCGTTGCGCCAACTGCCGGGCGCCCATCTCGCCCCGCTATTTTCTGGTGGAACTGCTCACCGGCGTGCTGTTTCTGCTGGCCTGGTGGCGGCAGGGCCCGGAGCATCCCGGCGTGGCCCTCATCCTGTGTCTGATGCTGGCCGGCATGATCGCCGCCACCTTCATTGACTTCGAGCATTTCATCATCCCGGAAAGCATCACCTTCGGCGGCATGGTGGCGGGAGTGTTGCTTTCCCCGCTGGCGCCCGCCCTCCACGGCAGGGAATCCGCCGCCGAAGCCTTGCTGGCCTCCCTCCTCGGCCTGGCGGTGGGCTGCGGCCTGGTTTATGGCATCCTGCGCGGGGGCAAGCTGCTGTTTGGGCGCAAAAAATTTAACCTCCCGCCCGACACCACCCTCCTTTTTGGCGAGGAATCACTCAAGCTGCCCGAAGAGGAAATCCCCTATGGCGAGATGCTGTACCGGGACTCCGATTACATCGAGGCCCACGCCAAAAAAGCGGTTTTGGGCGAGCGGGTGTTTGAAAATGTGCGGGTGCGCCTCTACAAGGATCGCCTCGAAATTGGCGAGGAAGTGCTCGATCCCGGCCCGGTCACCCATCTGGAGGTGGTGACCGACAAAATCATCATTCCGCAGGAGGCCATGGGCCTGGGCGACGTGTTTTTCATGGGGGCCATTGGGGCGTTCATTGGCTGGCAGGGGGTGGTGTTCACGCTGCTGGCCAGCTCCATCCTGGGCGCCCTGGCGGGAATTACCCTCATCGCGCTGCGCCGACTGGAATGGTCCCGCTGGATCCCCTATGGCCCCTATATCGCCCTGGCGGCCACCCTCTGGATTTTTGCCGGGCCGGAGCTGGTGAATTGGGTGTTAAAGTGGGGCGAGCGGGCGGCGGGCGGTTGAACGCCTGAGACGCGCCAGGCACGCTGCGCAGATTCCAACTGCGTGGGCGGTGATTACGAGGCCTGCTTCGGCCCCTCCAACAAACCACGCGCCTGCAGCAGTTGTTCAATATATTTGCCCAGCAAATCCGCCTCCAAATTCACCCGATCCCCCACCTTGCGCTCACGCAACGCGGTCACCTCAAAGGTGTGCGGAATGATCCAGATGCGGAAGCCATCCGGATTGACGCCGGCCACTGTCAGGCTGATGCCGTCCACGGCCACGCTGCCTTTGAAGACAATGTAGCGCTGCACCTCGGGCGGCGCCTGGATGTCCAGCACGTGATCCTGCCCCGCGCGCTCCCACCGGATGATCGTCCCCACGCCGTCAATGTGCCCCGTCACAAAATGCCCCCCCAACCGCCCGTTGGCCAGCAGCGACCGCTCCAAATTCACCAACATGCCCCGGGCCGCCGTGGAAAAACTGGTCCGCTGCCAGGTTTCCTGCAGCAAATCAAATTCCAGCAGGCGCCCGGCGCCCCGGCCGCCAGCTTTAACCACCGTCAGACAGCAGCCATTCACGGCCACACTGTCGCCCACACGGACCCCCGTGCCCAGGCGGCCGGCGCGAATGACCAGCCGGATGGCCCGCGCCCCGTGGTGGATGCGTTGAATGACCCCCGTGCCTTCGACAATCCCGGTAAACATAACCCAATAACAACCGCCTTACCCCCCTCCGCCAGGCCGCGGCGCCGCGCCCACGACCCGCCCGCTCAGCCGGCCCTGCAGGTAAAAAGTCTTGATGTCGCCGCAGCGCTTGATGCTCACCGGCTCGGCCGGCGTCAGTTGATATTTCTCCTTGAGCAAATCGGCCGCCGCCTCCGCCACACGAATCTGCCCCGGCGGACATTGCGACTCCAGCGCCGAGGCAATGCGCACCGTGTCCCCCCAGATGTCATAAATAAACTTGCGCCGCCCAATGACCCCGCCAATCAGCGGCCCGGAGCAGATGCCAATCCGCAGCGAGAAATCCATGCGGCTGAGCGAGGCAATGCGTTTGATGACCTTCTGCATTTCCAGGGCCATGTCCGCGGCGGCCGTCGCATGATTAATCTGAGCCACGGGCGCCCCCGCCACGGCCAGGTATTTGTCCACGATGGTCTTGATCTTCTCCAGCCCGTGCAGCTCCGCCAGCCAGTCAAACTGGGACACGATGTCATTCAGCAGCTCCACCGTTTCCGCCGGCGTCAACTGCGTGGAGGCCACGCTAAAGCCCACCACATCCGCCACCAGCACCGTGGTGGCCGGATACTGATCCGCAATCGAGCTTTCCCCCTGCTTGAGCCGCTGGGCGATGGATTCCGGCAAAATGTTGCGCAACAGCGTCTCGGCCTTCTGGCGCTCGGTCTCGATCAACTCAAAGTAGTTGCGCTCCTGATCCCGCAGCCGCTTCTTTTCCAGCGACGCCGCAATGCGGGCATTGAGCAACACCGGATTGAAGGGCTTGGTCACGTAATCATCCGCCCCGATTTCCACGCAGCGGATGACATTTTCCATCTCATCCAGCGCGCTGAGCATGATGACCGGGATGTGCCGCAGGGCCGGATCGGCGATGATCTGCTGCAGCGTTTCCAGCCCCCCCAGCTCCGGCATCACCACATCCAGCAGAATCAAATCAAACTTGCGCTGCCGCAGCAGTTGCAGCGCCTGCAGGCCGTTCTCCGCCTCCATGACCGTGTGCCCCTGCCGCTCCAGCCGCCGGCAGAGCATGTCCCGGTTCATCTCGTTGTCGTCCACAATCAATATGGTGCCGCGGCGCAGCGCCGCCGCCTCGGCCTGGGTGGACGGCGCGCGCAACAACGGGACCGTGGTGGCCGCCTGGCCGCGAATTTTGCGGGCGTCCAATTGCGAGGGGAACGACACACTGTCCAGCAGCGCCAGCAGGTTTTTGGCGGCGCCGGTCACCTTCTGCAAATCCGCCAGCACCCGCTCCAGGCGGTTTTCCTCGGCCAGCTCCTGGCACAGCTCGCTGTAGCCAATGATCAGATTCAGCGGCGTGCGCATTTCCATGCGCACATAATCCAGATCAATAATGTCCGACTCCAGCCGCCACGGCGCCAGCGCCTCGTTGATCAGGGACAGCAACTGGCCGCCGGCGGTGTGGATTTTGCGCAGATCGGCCAGCAGCTCCGGGTCGTCATAGTTCTCCAGCTCCTCCAGCATCAGCTCGCAGTAGCCGATGATCTGATTCAACGGCGTCCGCAGGCTGTGCCGCAGGTTGGACAGCAGCTCGGCCTCCTCGCCCTCCGGGGGCGTGGGCGCGGGCTGCCCTCCGCCCTGCTCGGGCGGGGTGGGGTCTGAAGGCTCAGACCCGGCGGGAGGGGTCGGCAGGGAATCGCTCACGACGACTTTTTGGGCAGCAGTTTTTCAATTTTCTCCAGCAACCGCGGCAGCTCGATCGGCTTGGTGTCGTAATCATCGCACCCGGCCTGCAGGGCCTTCTCGCGATCGCCCGCCATGGCATGCGCCGTCAGCGCAATGACTGGAATGGTTTGCGTCGCCGGAAAGGTCTTCAAAATCTTGGTGGCCTCCCACCCGTCCAGCACCGGCAGGCTCATGTCCATAAGGATCAAATCCGGCGCCTCGGTCTGCGCCTTGGCCACGCCCTCATTGCCATCCACGGCGATGATCACCTCATAGCCCTTGCGCGCCAGCCGCCGCGACAGCATGTCGCGATTCATCTCGTTATCCTCGACCAACAGTATTTTCGCCATAAGCCATGCCTTTAATATACCCTACCCCGACAGTTTTGCCGATTCTTCCTCGGCTTGGTGCTGGGTGAGCACCCGCAGCCGGCTGACCAGCTCCTCGCAGGTGTAGCTGCCTTTGCGCAGAACGCCTTCCACCTGCCGGCCCAGTTTCTGGAAATAGTCCGGCCCCATGTCTTCCGTGGCAATCACCACCACCGGAATCATGCTCCACGCCGGCTGTTTGTCCAGCGCCGCCAAAAACTCCATCCCTTCCATGTCAGGCAGGAGCAGGTTCAGCAAAATCAAAGCCGGGGTGATTTTCTCCAGCCGCTCCAGCGCCGCCCGCCCGCTGCCGGCCTCCTCCACCGTCCAGCCTTCGTTTTCCAGCATGATGCGCAGGGCCTGACGGCTCGGCGCGTCATCATCAATCACCAGCACCTGCCCGCTCTTGTTTTCCCGCCGGTATTTCTTGAGCACATTGGCCAGCCGCTCGCGGCTCACCGGCTTGGTCAGATATTCCGAGGCGCCCAGCGTAAAGCCCAGATTCTTGTCGTCCACCATGCTCAGCATCACCACCGGGATTTCCGCCAGTTGCGGATCCGCCTTCAGGGCCGTCAACACCGCCCACCCGTCCATCTCCGGCATCATCACATCCAGCGTGATGACATCCGGCTTGATCTCCCGGGCCAGCCGCATGCCCTCCTTGCCCCCCAGGGCGCAGGTGACATAAAAGCCTTCCTTCACCAGGTAACGCTTGAGCAGGTCATGGATGATGGGATCATCGTCAATCACCAGCACCCGGCTCGCATTGGGCGGCAGCTCCACCGGCTTCTCCACCTTGGCCGGCGCCACCTCCACCTTCTTCACCGTCGTGGCCGGCAGCCACACCGTGAACGTGCTGCCCTTTCCGTATTCGCTGGTCACCTCGATGCTGCCCCCCATCATTTCGCAAAACCGCCGCGTTATGGCCAGCCCCAACCCCGTCCCGCCGTATTTCTTGGTCGTCCCGGCGTCGGCCTGCGTGAACGCCTGAAACAACCGGCCCATCTGCTCCTTGGTCATCCCGATGCCCGTGTCGGCCACGCGGAACAAAAAGCCCTCCTCTCCGTTGCGCGGCTGCCGCCGTACCTCCAGCGTAATGGTGCCTTCCTTGGTGAACTTGCACGCATTGCTCAACAGGTTGAACAGCGTCTGCCGCACCTTGGTCTGATCCGAATGCATCGTGCCCAGGTTCTCCCCCAGCCGCAAATCCAGCTTGTTGGCGTTTTTCTCCAGCAGCGGCGTGATGGTGGAGGTGATTTCCTTGATCGTCTCCGGCACGTCAAAGGTCTCCAGGAACAAATCCATCTTGCCGGCCTCGATCTTGGAGAGATCCAGAATGTCATTGATGAGCGCCAGCAGATGCTTGCCCGCCCCATGAATCTTCTTGAGATCCACCTCCATGGTTTCCTCGCCCAGGTCCTGCGCCTCCTCGATCAGCATCTCGCTGTACCCGATGATGGCATTGAGCGGCGTTCGCAGCTCGTGGCTCATGTTGGCCAGAAACGCGCTCTTGGCCTGGTTGGCCACCTCGGCCTGCTCCCGCGCCTCCTGCGCCTCCATCGTGGCCCGCGCCAGCTCGGCCGTGCGCTCCTCCACCTTCTTCTCCAACGTCAGATTCGCCTCGCGCAATTTGGCCTGGGCCGCCTGCAAATCCTTCTCGCGCCGCTCCAGGTTTTCGAGCATGGCATTGAACGAATCAATGAGCGAGCCGATCTCATCCTCCGCCTCCTTGGGCACGCGCACACTGAAATTGTGCTGCTGCGCCACGTTGCGGGCCACCTCCGCCAGCGCCAGGATCGGCTTGCTGATGACCCGCTGCAACGCGAACGAGAACAACACGGCACACAAAAAGGATACCAGCAGCACCACCTGCGCAATCTCCAGGTACTGCTCATAATGCGCCCGGATGTTCTCCCCAAAATCCGCCTTCAAATAAACGATGCCCAGCCGCTCGCCCTCGGCTTCAATCGGCTTGAACAAAATGAGGTAATCCCCCTCGAAAAATTGCTGCAACTTCTTGGGCTGCACCGGCAGAACCTCCTCCACGTCCGCCCGCGTGTATTGGGCCATAAGCAAATTGTTCGTGCCATACACCCCCGCCGCCAGCACGTTGGGCGTGCCGGCCAGTTTGGCCAGTTGCCGCCGCACCTCCTCCCGATCCCCCTGCACCACCGCCTTGAGCGTGGTGGCCGTCACCAAATCCGCCACCGTCTCCAGTTGTCGGGAAATGGTCTGGCGAAATCGGAACATCTCATACGCGATGATGGCGGTGCAGGCAACCACCGAGGAAAACATGCAGGCCGCCACAATCACCAGCATGAGCTTCCACTTGAAAGAAATGCGTTTCAACATCTTCATCTGGCCTTTTGTCAAAACCCGCGGCCGGGGCCGGCTTTCCGTCCGGGCATCATGCCGGGCGCCTTTCCGCACCAATTGAAACCAACGTCAGTTTAGGCCAAGACCAGCCTTCTGCGCAATCTCTTTTAAGGCCGCCACTCCAGAGGGCGGGGGAGGAAGCTCCGTGGCCCGCCGGCGTGGCCCCCCGGCCCTGGTCCCCCGGGCCTCGCCCCCTCAACTTCCCGCTTTGCGCCGCTGCCATTCAAGTGTAGTGTTCCCGCATGGGCTTCAAGCAGTTTGGCTTATCTCCTGCGCTGTATCAGGGGGTACAGGCGATGGGATACACCGATCCCACCCCTATTCAGTTGCGCGCCATCCCCCTCCTCATGGAAGGCAAGGATGTCATCGGCAGCGCCCAAACCGGCACCGGCAAAACGGCCGCCTTCGCGCTGCCCATCCTCCACCATCTGGGCGAACCGGCCGACGGCCCGCGGGCACTCATCCTGGAGCCGACACGCGAGCTGGCCGCCCAGGTGGAAACCGCCTTCCGCGACCTGGCGCGCTTTACCAAATTGCGCGTGGCCGTCATCTATGGCGGCGTGGGATACGGAGCCCAGCTCGCCGCCCTCAAAACCGGCGTGGATGTGCTCGTGGCCACCCCCGGCCGGTTGCTGGACCACCTGGAACGGCGCGCCTGCCGCCTGGACCGCGTGCAGTTCCTGGTGCTCGATGAAGCCGATCGCATGTTGGACATGGGCTTCCTGCCGGATGTCCGCCGCATCGTGGAACGCTGTCCCCGCAAACGCCAGACCGCCCTCTTCTCGGCCACCATCCCGCCCGAAATCGAAACCCTCATCCAGTGGGCCATGCGCCAGCCGGTCACCGTCGAAGTCGGCGTCCGCCGCCGGCCCGCCGAGACGGTCAAGCATGTCATTTACCCCGTCAGTGATTATCAAAAAACGGACCTCCTGCTAACCCTGCTGGAGCGGGTCAATTACGATTCGGTCATCATCTTCTGCCGCACCCGCGAGCGGGCCGATCACGTCGCCGCGCTCCTCAAACGCCATCAACACGCCGTCGCCGTCCTCCATTCCAATCGCACCCAGATGGAGCGCGAGCAGGCCCTGCGCGGCTTCCGTGACGGCCGCTACGAAGTGCTGGTGGCCACCGACATCGCCGCCCGGGGGCTGGACATCGCCAACGTCAGCCATGTCATCAATTACGATGTGCCCCAGCATCCTGAAGACTACGTGCACCGCATCGGCCGCACCGGCCGCGCCGAGCAGGTGGGCGATGCCTTCACCCTCATGGTGGCGGAGGACACCTCCCACGTGCTCGCCATCGAACGCTTCATCGGCCAGAAAATCCCCCGCGTCCGCCTCGAAGGCTTTGATTACAAATACACCGCCCTCTTCGAGCAGGAAAAACCCGGCGCCTCCACCGCCCCCATCAAAGTCCGGGGCGCCCGGGTCAGCGGTGGATACTTCTTCGGCCCCGTCCGCCGCCGCCGACGTTAAGGCCCCCACAGAAAAAAACGGCCGCCGCCGGATGGCTCACGCCGGCGCCGGAGCCGGCGGCGCCACGGCAGGACGGCTGGCGGCGGGCGCGGCGGTTTGCGCCTTGACGATGCAGCACAGGGCGCGCAACCCCAGCTCCGGCATGGAAAATGGCTTCCCCACCAAATCTGTGCCCCCGGAAAGCGCCAGCCGCATCCGCGCCTCGAAACCGGAAAGACTGGTGATGAACACCACCGGCACCTGTTTGCCCTTGGGCAGTTGCCGGAGTTTCTCGCAAAACGCAAAACCGTCCATCCCGGGCATCATCACATCCGACAAAATCAAATCAAATTCGTTGTCCTCCAGCAGGCGCAGCGCACTCTCCGCATCCGGAATGCATACGGAACGAATGCCCGCCTTCTGCAGCGCCGCCCGCATCGTGCGCCGACTGATGGTGTCATCATCCACGATCAAGGCCAGCGGAGTCTGCTGGAAGTTCAGCCACCAGCCCCCCTCCGGCTTGAGCATCCCCCCCAGCACATCCAGCGCCACCGCCAGCGAGCGCAGATTGGACGGATTGACCTTGCGTGGCGCATCCCGCAGCTCCCGCAGCAGCCCCTCCAACAGCCCTGTCAACTGCGCCAGCGCTTGAAAGCCCGCCGCCGCCGCCCCGCTCACCAGGGCATGGGCACTCTCCGTGGCGGCGGCCAGCTCCGCCGCCAGCACGCCCGGATCCCCCGCCTGCCGGGTGATGGTTTGCAGGCGGTTGCGCAGCACCGTCAACGCCAGCCGCGCATGCCGCACAAATTCCTCGCGGCCCCGCTCGCCCCCCGCCGCCGCACCCTCCGCCGACGGCGGCAGCCCCAGCAACTCACGGGCCTGGGCCAGCAGCTCGGCCGGACTGCACGAATGTTTGGATAATATCCGGCTGATCCCCGCCGCCTGTGCCGCCTGCCGCAAATAATCTTCTTCGCTCCGGGTGTAAATCAGGACGGGTGCATCCTTGCGGGCGCCCTGCGTGCGCAGTCCAATCAGCACCGTCAGTCCGCCCCCCTGCGGCATGGCCAGCTCCAGCACCACCAGGTCATAGGGAGTGACCTTGAGTGCTTCCAACGCGCGCCCCGCCTCGGTCCGCACCTCCACCGCAAATCCGTCTGCCTCGAATTTGCGCTGGCACAGGGAGACAAGCTGGGCGTCGTCATCAGCCAGGAGGACGCGCTTCATGCCGGCACTGGATTGTATTTGAACCGCTCTTGCAGGCAAGCCTTCACACGGCCATACGCCGCTTGCACCTCCGCCCAGGCCTGATCCACCGCCTCCCAACGCCCAGCCACCGCTTCCCGCTCCAACAGCGCCAGCGGCTCCACCATCGCCATCATCCCGCACGCCCCGCAACTGCCACGCAGCTTATGCGCATGCACCTTGACCCGCGCGCCATCCTGTTGGGCCCGCGCCTCCTGCATCGCCCCCAACAACTCCTCGGCCTGTTCGATGAAAAGCTGCCCCATCTCCGCCATGGTGTCCGGATCTTCATTGCTGACCTCCGCCAGCCGCGCAAAGTCCACCGCGTCTTCCTGCCTGTCCGCGGGCTGGCAGGCCCCGCCCTTTGAGGAGGTTACGGCCGCCGGCGCCGCGGGCGGGGAAACGCTGGCCGGCGGGGAGGTCGCCCCCGCCGGCGCCGGTCCCCCCGCTGCCGCGGATTTTTTCGCCACAATTTGCGGATGCCATTTTTCGATCACCTGCTGAAGCTGCTGCGCGCGGAAAGGCTTGCTCAAATAGTCATTCATGCCGGCGGCCAGGCAGCGCTCGCGATCCCCCTGCATGGCGCCGGCCGTCAGGGCCACGATGATGGGCTGCCGCTCCGGCGGAAATTGCTGCCGCACCCGCCGCGTCACCTCCAAGCCGTCCAGGCCGGGCATTTGCACATCCAGCAACACCAGATCGTAAGTGCCGCGCTCCAGCGCCTCCAGCGCCTCATAACCATGGGCGGCCGTGCCCGGCGCATAACCCAATTTTTCCAACGCCCCCACGCCCACCTTGAGGTTGATCGGATTATCATCCACCAGCAGGATGTTCAACGGCAGACGGCGGGCCAGCGTGCCATCCAGCGTGGCAGCGGCGGCCGTGACCGGCCGGGCCTGACCTTCCCAGAGCGCCATCAGTTGGCGGGGCAGATCAGTGCTCAACAAGGGCTTGTACACCCCCCCGGCCAGCGGCAGGTTTTGGGGTTGCAGATGTTTGATGTCCGTTTCGCGATACGTCAACACCCCCAGCCGCACCTGCGGCAGCGCGCCCGCCAGCTCCACGATCAGCTCGCGCAACTGCTCCGGCGCCGCCCACGGCTCGATCAGGATGCCGTCGGGCAACGGCCCGGTTTGCAGCATCTGCCACAGGCGATCCACCGTGGCGGCCTTTTGAATCTTCAAGCCCAGTTGTTGCGCGGCCACTTCCAGCATCAACCGGTTGGTGTAGTTGCCTGACAACAACAAAAGCGAGCGCCCCCCCATCCGCGGCAGCTCTTCCTGCGGCGCCTGCGTGCAGGCCGGGGCAAAGCCCACGGTAAAGTGGAAGGTGCTGCCTTCGTTGACCTGGCTCTCCACCCAGATGCGCCCGCCCATCATCTCCACCAGCCGTTTGCTGATGGCCAGCCCCAGGCCGGTGCCGCCATGCCGGCGGGTCACGGAGGCATCCCCCTGGCTGAACTTCTGGAACAACCGCGCCATGTGCTCCGGCGGGATGCCCGGCCCCGTATCGCGCACCGCCACATGCAGGACCAGCCCCTCGCGGGAGGCAATCCCCGCGGCCGGCTCCGGATCCCCCAGCGCCACTTTGACCACCACTTCGCCATGCGCCGTGAATTTGATCGCGTTGCCCACCAGATTCAGCAGAATCTGCCGCAAACGCAGCGAGTCTCCCCGCATCTGCAACGGCACCGCCGGCTCGATGATCGCCGCCAGATTCAGCTCCTTTTGCGCGGCTCGCGGCGCCAGCGCCTGCAGAGTCTCGCGCAGGCAGTCGGCCAGGTGGAAATCTTCCGGATGCAACTCCAGCCGGCCGGCCTCGATTTTCGAGTAATCCAAAATGTCATTCAGCAGCATCAACAGGGCCTCGCCGCTGGCGCGGATGCTCCCCACCAAATCCCGCTGTTCAGGCGTCAACGGGGTATGCTCCAGCAGGCTGGTGAGGCCAATCACCCCGTTCATCGGCGTGCGAATTTCATGGCTCATGTTGGCCAGAAACTCGGACTTGGCCCGCGCCGCCTCCTCCGCGGCCACCTTGGCCGCCTGCAATTCTTCCTGCGCCCGTTTGCGCTCGGTAATGTCCTCCATCGCCGCCACAAAGTTGGTGATGCGCCCCTGGGCGTCCTTCAGCGAGGAAATGTGCGCCATCTCCCAGTAAAGCGTGCCATCTTTCCGGCGGTTGAGCATCTCCCCCACCCAGCAGCCCCGCTGCAGCAGCGAGTCCCACAAATCCCGGTACAGCTCCGGCGGCATCAAACCCGATTTGAGAATCCGGGGATTCTGGCCCACCGCTTCTGCCGCCGTGTATCCGGTCAGCTCCTCAAACTTGGGATTGACGTACTCCATGCGGCCCTGGGCATCGGTGATGATGACGGCAATGGGACTGTTCTCCAGCGCCCGCGAAAGTTTGCGCACATTCGAATCCGCCCGCTGATGACCCTCCAATTCCTCCGCCAGCGCCGCGTTGAGGTGGCGCATGTCCCGGTTGACCTTGCGCCGGTACAAACTGGCCAGCAACAGCAGCCCCGCCGCCAGCCCCCCCAGAAATCCCGCCGTGCCCCAGACGGATTGATAATGCAAACGCGTCGCCTCCAGTTGCGTGGCCGGCACCCCCACCTCCAACACCGCCAGCGGCTGGCCGCCCAGTTGGGTAAGCACGGGAATGAGCACTTTCTGCGCCAGCCCTTTTTGCTGACAGGTGTTGCAACGAATCTGTTTCTCCCCACCCTCGCGCACCGTTTGCGCCACGGCCTGCTGCAATTCCGGTGAGTTGCACAAATCATCTCGACCAGGAGTATATTCCTTGAAGCCCTGCCCGGCGGGCACCCACAAACGCACTGGCGGCTGCCCTTTGATGCTCAAACTCACCCTTGCCAGCCAGCTCACCAGGAATTCGCGCCGGGCATCCCCCGGCGGGGCTGAAGGACTGTGGCCCAGCATTTCTTCGTTCACGGTGCCCGCCGCCACCCGGGCCTGACCAACAATTCGGTTCAACTCATGCTCCTCACCCAGCCGCGCCCCCCACCAGCCGGCAACCACCATCCCTATCACCGCCAGCAGCAAGGTCAGCCACAACGTGCGGCGGGCGGCGGATCGCCAAATCCCTTCAGAGTTGGCCGGCACCTTACCCCCGGCAGAAGCCACCGTCGGCGCGGCGGGTTCTACTGCCGGGCCTTTGCCCGGCGGTGTCGTGTCCACTGTCATGACTTGTTTTGTGTGCGTCCGAGTCAAAAACCCTCGTCCCATTCTCCTATCGGCAAACCACCACCGCTCCTGCATGGGCAAAACACCGAAACTGTCGTCAGAAAAACTGCCTCCCTTTGTCAGTATATTCCTACACGCACCCACCCTGTTTCATGCCCCACCTATTCCGCCCCAGCAGGCATTCTTCCCCAAGGCATAAATTCGCGCCCCCGCACCCCCCGCCGCCTGGCACCCCCCGCTGTTGGAATTTGTAACTTTTTCATGCCTGGCGGCTCTGTGACCTTGGAACTGACGAAAAGACACGGTTATGAAAAACATCATGGCATTGAACGACACGAATTTTGAACGCACCCTCCAGGCCGCCACGCTGCCGGTGCTGGTGGACTTCTACGCCACCTGGTGCGGCCCCTGCCGCATGCTCGCGCCTGTGCTCGAGCAGTTGGCGGCCCAAATGGGGGGGGAAATTCAATTTGCCAAGGTCAACGTGGATGAAGCGCCGATGACCGCCGCCCGTTTCCGCATCACCGGCGTGCCCACCCTGATACTCTTCCGCGACGGCAAACCGGTGGACCAGGTGGAAGGCTTCATGCCGCCCCAATACCTGGCGCAATGGCTGCGCGAGGCGGCGGCCGTGCGGACGGCCTGACGTTGAAGCGGAACACATCAAACGCGGAGGGACAGCTATGACCACGGAAAATGCCATTCGGATTTTGGCGGGCACCATGGTGCTCATCGGCACAGCCCTGGCTCACTGGGTCACGCCCTGGGGGCATGCCTTGACGGCATTTGTGGGATTAAACCTCATCCAAAGCGCCTTCACCGGCTTTTGCCCGGCGGAAAACATTTTCAAAAAACTGGGCATTGGAAAGGGTGGCTCATGCTGCAAGCCGTCTTGAGCATCGGCATCGGGGCGGGCCTGGGCGCCGCCATGGGCTACTTTGGCCAGTGCACCTCCGGCGCCTGCCCCCTGACCTCCACCTGGTGGCGAGGGGCCATCTACGGGGCCATCATGGGCCTGGTGTTCTACCTGTCCGCCCGTAAATAGCCGGCCCCGCCCGCCGGCGCCGTGCGCCGTAGAGCCCGGCCGTTGCACCACCCGGCGCGGCGGCTGCCCGGGAGATCGGTGTTTTCAAGGCTGGAAGAAAATGTTTTAATCGCGGTGCTACTCAATGACCAATAGGCCACAGTTATGGGATTCTTAGAAGGGTTTATGAGGACTTTGTTGCTCAGCACGGGCGCAGGCTTGATCCTGCTCGTCATGGCCGGATGCCATCAACCTCCTCCTCCCCCGCCGGGCACCCTCCCCGCCGCCACCGTCAAGGTGCAGCCGGTGGCCGGACGAGTGTACGTCGCCACGGAGGAAGTCGTCGGGACCGTCCGTCCCAAACTCCGCGCCACCATCTCGCCCAAAATCACCGGCCGCGTGGAAGAGCTGCTCGTCGCCCCCGGCCACACGGTCACCCAGGGACAACTCCTGGCCCGCATTGACGCCCGCGAAATCCAGGCCCGTCTCCTCCAGGCCCAGGCCGTCCGCGTGCAGGCCGAGGCGGACCTCAAGCGCTTCCAACGCCTGGTCGCCGACGGCACGGCCCCCCAGGCCGAACTGGATCGCGCCATCATGCAGGCGGAGGTGGCCGCCGCCAACGTCAAGGAAATTGAAACCCAGCTCGGTTACGCCCGGGTCACCGCGCCTTTCAACGGCCTCATCACCCGCAAACTCTCCGACGTCGGCGACCTGGCCGCCCCCGGCACCCCGCTGCTGGAAATGGAAGACCCCAACGTCCTGCGCCTGGAAGCCGATGTCCCCGAGGCCCTCATTGACCGCGTCAAACTGGGCGACCGCCTGCGCGTCAGCATCTCCACCCTCGCCCACCCCCTTGAAGGGGTGGTGGGCGAAATGGACCCCGTGGCCGACCCCGGCAGCCGCACCTTCCGCGTCAAACTGGACCTGCCGCCCGTGCCGGGCCTGCGCTCCGGTTTATTCGGCCGGGCCGCCGTGCCGGTGGGACAGACCACCACCCTGCGCGTGCCCGCCTCCGCGTTGCTCGTGCGCGGCCAGATGGAAATGGTCTTCGTGGCCGCAGACGGCAAGGCCCAGCTCCGCCTGGTCAAAACCGGCAAGCGCCTGGACGGCGAAGTGGAGCTGGTATCCGGCGTCCGCACCAATGAACTGGTGGTGGTGGAGGGCGCGCTGCAACTGGTGGACGGGCAACCGCTGACCGTGCGCTAGCCGCGCCGCCCCCAACTCCCACATTTGCAAACTTGTTGAGCCATGGCCTCACCCAACCCCAACTCCGGCATCGAACCCCCCGCCCACCTCGGCGTGGCGGGCACCATTGCCCGGGCGTTTATTGATTCCAAGCTCACCCCGCTCATCATCCTCACTTCCATCCTGCTGGGCGTGGGCGCCGTGCTCAAGCTGCCGCGCGAGGAGGAGCCGCAAATCAAGGTGCCCATGGTGGACGTGCTGGTCTCCATGCCCGGCTCCAGCGCCAAGGAGCTGGAGGAGCGCGTCACCCGCCCCATGGAAAAGCTCCTCTGGGAAATCACCGGCGTGGAATACATCTACTCCATCTCCCGCCCCGGCGAGAGCCTGGTCATCGTCCGCTTCAAGGTGGGCGAAGACATCGAAGACAGCCTGGTCAAGCTGAACCAGAAGTTGCAGCAAAACTTTGACCGCATCCCCCACGGCGTCTCCCATCCCCTCATCAAACCCAAAAGCATTGACGATGTCCCCATCCTGGCCCTCACGCTCCACAGCCCCCATCATGATCACCTCACCCTCCGCCGCCTGGCCGCCCAGGTGGACGATGCCGTCAAGCAGGTGCCGCTGGTGGCCGAAACCATGCTCATCGGCGGCGCCCGCCGCCAGGTGCGCGTCCAGCTCGACCCCGTCAAGCTGGCCTCGCGCAATCTCAGCCCCGCCGGCCTCATCCCCATGCTCCAACAGGCCAACCGCCAGTACGCCGCGGGCGGCCTGACCAGCGACAACCGCGAAATCGCCATCGAAACCGGCGGCTTCCTCACCAGCGCCGAGGAGGTGGGCCAGATCGTGGTGGGCGTGTTTCACGGCCGCCCCGTCTATCTGCGGGAGGTGGCCCAAATCCTGGACGGCCCGGAGGAGCCTTCCCAGTACGTCTTCTTTGGCCGCGGCGCCGCCCAGGGAGTGCTGGGCAACGAGGA
Organism: Verrucomicrobiia bacterium; assembly: GCA_026414565.1. Lineage (NCBI taxonomy): Bacteria > Pseudomonadati > Verrucomicrobiota > Verrucomicrobiia > Verrucomicrobiia bacterium. Next base: position 125,680 of record JAOAIT010000061.1, on the reverse strand, counting down.
GCCCGCCGTCACGTTGACGGTGGCCAAACGCCCCGGCGCCAACGCCATTGACGTGGCCCGGGAAGTCCTGCGCAAAGTGGACACCCTGAAGGGCACCGTGCTGCCCGCCGATGTCACCGTCAGCATCACCCGCCACTATGGCGAAACCGCCGCCGAAAAATCCAACGAGCTGCTCTTCCACATGGCCATTGCCGTGGTCAGTGTCTCCCTGCTCATCCTTCTGGTGCTCGGCTGGCGCGAGTCCGGCATCGTGGCCCTGGCCATTCCCAGCACTCTGGCCCTCACCCTGCTGGTCTTTTACCTCTACGGCTTCACGCTCAACCGCATCACCCTCTTCGCCCTGATCTTCTCCATCGGCATCCTGGTGGATGACGCCATTGTGGTGGTGGAAAACATCGTCCGCCACTATCACCTGCCCCACAACCGCGGCCGACCGCTCTTCACCGTGGCCGTCGAGGCGGTTGGCGAAGTGGGCAACCCCACCATCCTCGCCACCTTTGCCGTCATCTTTGCCGTGCTGCCCATGGCCTTTGTCGGCGGCCTGATGGGGCCGTACATGCGGCCGATCCCCATCGGGGCCAGCGCCGCCATGTTCTTCTCCCTGGCCATTGCCTTCATCGTCACCCCGTGGGCCGCTGTCCGCCTGCTCAAAAAACACGCCATGCCGGCCGCCGGCGCCCCGGCCGGCAGTGGCGGCCCCGCCTCCCACTCCCATTTCGAGCACGAGGAGGATTTCTTCACGCGGTTATACCGCCGGATGATGGGCCCCTTGATCGCCCACGTAACCTGGCGCTGGGCCTTCCTGGCGGGTATTGTCGTCCTGCTCCTGGCGGCAATGGCCACCGTGGGCATGGGCTGGGTCAAGGTCAAAATGCTCCCCTTTGACAATAAAAGCGAATTCCAGATCGTCCTCAACATGCCCGAGGGCAGCGCCCTGGAGGTCACCGCCCAAGCCGCCCGCGAAATCGCCGCCGCCGTCCGCACCGAGCCCGAGGTCACCGATTACCAGGTCTATGTCGGCATCGCCGCCCCCTTTAATTTCAACGGCCTGGTCCGGCATTATTTCAACCGGCGCGGCGCCCACGTGGCGGACATCCAGGTCAACCTGGTCAACAAACACCAGCGCAAGGCCCAAAGCCATGACATCGCCAAACGCGTGCGCCCGCGCGTCACCGAAATCGCCCGCCGCTACGGCGCCCGCGTGGCCGTCACCGAAGTCCCCCCCGGCCCGCCCGTCCTCCAAACCCTCGTCGCCGAAATCTACGGGCCCTCCGAAGAAGCCCGCCTCGCCCTGGCCGAGGAGGTGAAAAAAGTCTTTCAAAACACCCCCGGCGTGGTGGACGTGGACTGGTACATTGAGGCCGATCAACCCAAGGCCCGCTTTATCATCGACAAGGAAAAAGCCGCCCTCCACGGCGTCAGCGCCGAAACCATCTCCCAGACGTTGCGCATCGCCGTCAGCGGCCTGCCGGTGGACCTGGTGCACCTGCCCCGCGAAAAGGAGGATGTGCCCCTGGTCCTCGAAATCCCGCGCCACTTCCGCACCATGCCCGAGGAGCTGCTGGCCCTGCGCGTCCGCTCAGGTGATGCCAACGCCCTGCCCGAACCCGCGGGCGACGCCCCCCCGCCGCTGGTGCCGCTGCGCGAGCTGGTGAAAATCGAGTACACCCTCACCGACAAAAGCATCCACCACAAAAACCTCATGCCGGTGACCTACGTCATCGGCGATGTGGCCGGCGAGGCCGAAAGCCCCGTCTATGCCATCCTCCAAATGAACAAGCAACTGCGCCAGATTGATCCGCGCAAGTTTGGCGGCAGCGTGAGCGAGTTCAAAATCTACAATGCCGTGCTGCCCTTCACCGAGGCCCAACCGGCCATGAAATGGGACGGCGAATGGCACATCACCATCGAGGTCTTCCGGGACCTCGGCATCGCCTTCGGCGCGGTGTGCATCCTGATTTACCTGCTCATGGTGGGCTGGTTCCGCTCCTTTGTGACGCCGCTGGTGGTCATGGCCGCCATTCCCTTCTCCCTGGTGGGCATCCTCCCGGCGCACGGCCTGCTGCACGCCTTCTTCACCGCCACCAGCATGATCGGCTTTATGGCCGGCGGCGGCATCGTCGTGCGCAATTCCATCATTCTGGTGGACTTCATCGAGCAGCGCCTCCGTGAAGGCATGCCCCTGGCCGAGGCCGTGGTGGATGCCGGCGCCGTGCGCTTCCGGCCCATGCTGCTGACCGCCCTGGCGGTGGTGGTGGGCGCCAGCGTCATCCTGTTTGACCCCATCTTTCAGGGCCTGGCCATCTCCCTCATGGCGGGGGAAATTGCCTCCCTGCTCATCAGCCGCATGGCCGTGCCCGTGCTCTACTACATGGTCAACCGCAAGTCGGCCGCCCGGCCGGCGGCCGGCGCCTGACCGCGCCCGGCCTCAGGGCTTGATTTTCTGATGCAGCGCCGGCAGCCGCGTGCGGTACAACTCGGCCACCTGCGCCTCCATCTCCGCCAGCGGCTTGACAGGGATCAAATCCATCACCTCGGCGGGGCTTAACCCTGACTCCAGCAGCGTCCGCACGCCCCCGCACACCATGCGCTTCATGGCCGGGACAATCTCCGCCTCGCTCAAACCCAGCCCCGCCGCCACCTCGCGCAAGGCCTGCCATTGGAACCAGAAATACGTCGGCCCCATGGCGCTCAACAGGGCGTACGCCTCCAGTTTGTCCTCCGGCACCTCCGGGTGCTCCCCCAGCGGCTCCAGCAGCGCGTTGATCTCCGCCCGATCCTCCCCCGCCAGCTCCGCCGCGAAAACCATGGGATTATATCCCAGCCCCAGGAGCGACGGCGCATTGGGAATCACCCGCGCCAGCCGGCCAAACCCGCCCAGCAGCTCCCGCAGCCGCTGCAGGGTAAACTTCGGCGCCAGCGAAATCACCAGCGCCTCCGGGCGCAACGCCGCCTTGATGCCTCCCAGCACCTCGCCCAGCGCCGGCGGATGCACCGCCAGAAACACCACCTCCTGCGCCGCCGCCTCCGCATTGCTCACCGTGGTTTGCACCGTGGGAAATGCCCCCTGAAGCCGCTGGAGCACCTCCGCATGGACATCGCTGACCACAATGCGCTGCGGCAGCCGGCCCGCCTTTTGCCAGCCGCCCAGGAGGATGCGCGTGATGCGCCCGCCGCCAATGAAGCCGATCGCCTGATGATGCATGGTAGGATTTGGGTTGAGGTTGAAGTCGCCGCCCGCTCACGTCCCCGCCGCCGCGCCCTGCAACAACTCCTTCAACTCCGCCAGCGTCGGCACTCTGCCGGACAACTTGAGGTTGCCGTTGATCGCGAGCGCCGGCGTCATCATCACCCCCAAGGCCATGATTTGCTTCAAATCAGTGACCTTGTTGATTTCGGCCGGAATGCCCAACTCGTTCACCGCCTGTTCGGTGAGTTGAGCCAGGGTCTTGCAACGGGCGCACCCGGGGCCAATGACCAGGATTTGCAAGCTGTCCATACAACCTGCACGATAAGGGAAGCTCGGGCCTGCGTAAAGCCCTTTCAGCCGGCCCCCGCCCCGGCCGCTCAAACCCCCGCCGGCCCCGTTTCCAGAATGACCGCCCGCACCCGCCCGCCCCCAACCATCAATTCCACCTCCTGGCCCGGCCGGTCATGCTCGCGACGAATATACACGAGGGCGAGGTTGGACTTTAATGCCGGAGAATGCGTGGCGCTGGTGGCATAGCCAATCTCTTTCCCGCCCTCATATACCTTATCGCCCTTTTGCGGCAAAACTTGAGCGTCCCCCTCCCACCGCACGCGCCGCAAATGTTTGGCCACCTGCCCATAGGTCCGAATGCGGGCAATCACCTCCTGACCAGTGTAACAGCCCTTGGTATAACTGATCGCCCGCGTGTCCAAACCTGCCTCCGGCGCCAGATTCGTTTCGTCCATGTCCACCGGAAAACGGGGTATCCCCTGCTCGATGCGCGCCGTCTCGAACGCCTCCCAACCCGCCGCGCGCCCCCCCACCCGCGCGGCGGCGGCCAGCAGCGCCGTCCACACCGCCTCCAGGGCCGCAACGGGCACAAACAAATCCACCCCGCAGCTCAGCAACCGGGGCACCCGCGCCACGCACAGCTCGCCCCAGGCCGCATGTTGCACCACTACCGAATGGCAGGTAGTGGCGGGGATTGCCCCCCCCAAACCAAGCGCCTCCACCGCCGCCACAGCCTGCGGCCCCTGCACGCTCAGCAAACCATAATGCGGGGTGACGTTGACGATCTGCACGTCATCCGCAATCAGGTATTTCTCCAGGCGCTGCGTCACCTTCTCCAACTGCCCCGGCTCGAAATCCAGCAACAATTCCTGCGCCAGGGCATGAATGTACATATCCCCCTGCACCTTGCCTTTGGGGGTGAGCAGCGCCGCATGACACCCCTGGCCGGGCAACAGATCCTTCACATTGTTGGTGACCTGGCCGTTGAGAAAACGTTGCCGGTCCTGCCCTGTAAGGCACAACCGCCCCCGGGCCGAGAGATCCAGCACCCCGGCGGTTTCCACCAAAGCGCGGTACTCGCCCGCTGCATCGCCGTAATGCGCCACCACCTCCACCCCGTTGACCGACAGAAACCGCCCCCCCAACGCGGCGTGCGTCTCTTGTAACGGCAGCAAATGCATCAAAAAACTCCCCCCGGCCTAGTCCCCATCCAGCAGATTCCCCAGCCCGCCCAGCACCGAGCCTTCTTCGCGCCGGCCGCCCGCCTGGGCTGCGGAGACAATGCGATCAGCCATGCGGCTCAGCGGCAGGCTTTGGAGCCAGACCCGCCCCGGGCCGCGCAGGGTGGCAAAGAACAAGCCTTCCCCGCCAAACAACGCCGTCTTGATTTTCCCGACAAATTGAATGTCAAACTCCACCGAAGGCTGAAACGCCACCACGCAGCCGGTGTCCACCCGCAGCACCTCGCCCGGCGCCAGGGTCTTCTCGCACAACGCGCCCCCCGCATGGATGAAGGCATAGCCATCCCCCTGCAGCCGCTGCAGGATGAAGCCCTCCCCGCCAAACAAACCGGCGCCAAACCGGCGCTGAAACGCGATGCCCACCGACACGCCCTTGGCCGCGCACAAAAAGGCGTCTTTCTGGGCATGCAGCTCGCCCCCCAGCTCGGCCAGATGCACCGGGATGATCCTGCCCGGATACGGCGCGCCAAACGCCACGCGGCGCTTGCCGGAGGCACGGTTTTGAAAGACTGTCATGAACAGGCTCTCGCCGGTCAGCAGACGCTTGCCCGCCCCCACCAGCACACCGAGCAACCCGCTGCTCTGCTGCGAGCCGTCGCCAAACACGGTTTCCATCTCAATCCCGTCTTCCATGTACATCATGGCGCCCGATTCGGCCACCGCCGCCTCCATGGGGTCCAACTCGATCTCGACGAACTGCATGTCGTCGCCGAAAATCTTGAAATCTATCTCGTGCATCACTCGCGGAGGAGTGGCACTGCCAATCACCGGTGGCACCATAGGTGGTTTTTCCATAAGTCAATTCCTGTTTCCCAATGTTCTCCTAATATGCTTGCGTTTGCGCGGCTTGCCAAGACCTGCCCCGGCTTTGGCTTCCCCCCCGGCGGAGGCGGGCGCCCTGGCCAGCAAACTGCGCAACACGGCCAGATTCTCCACATCCTCGTGCAAATCTTCCGACTTCGGCGTCTCCAGACAGCCGGGCAGCTCGCGAAAGCGGGCATCATTGACGATGTGCCGGAAGGCCTCGCGGCCCATGGCCCCCTGGCCGATGCCGGCATGGCGGTCCACCCGCGAGCCGAGCTCGCTCTTGGAATCGTTCAGATGCACCGCCAAAATCTGCTCCAACCCCAGCCGCCGCTCGCACTCCGCAATGACCGCGTCCCACACCTGCGGCAGCCGCACATCATAACCCGCCGCAAAAAAATGGGCCGTGTCCAGACACAATCCCAGACGCTGCGGATGCTTCACCCGGGCATACAATTCAAACAAATGCTCCAACCGGTGCCCCAGACAGGTGCCTTGTCCCGCTGTGTTTTCCAGCGCAAGGCGCACGGGCGAATCCGCCGTGGCCGCAAACACCTCATCCAAAGCCGCCGCCGCCTGCCGCAATCCGGCCTCCTCCCCCTGGCCCAGATGGGCCCCGGGGTGCAGCACCAGAAACGGCAGCCCCAGACTGCCGGCCAGTTGAATCTCCTGGGTCAACGACTCCAGGGAGCGCTCGCGGTTGGCCGAAGCCGGCGCGGCAATGTTGATGAGATAACCCGTGTGCCCAAACACCGACGCCAGCCGCCCCTCCGCCAGGACGCCGGCAAAACGGGCAATTTCCTCCGGCGCATAGGGGCGGCCAAACCACTGCATGTTGTTTTTAACAAACAATTGCACCACCTCACACCCAATCCCCAGCCCGCGCTCCAAGGCCCGATGAACCCCCCCGCTGGTGGACATGTGCGCGCCCAGTCTCATGCCATGCGCTCCGGCCGCTTAGAGGATTTCCGGCTGGTTCATCAGGGCCGCAATGCGCGTCAGAAGGCGCCCGGCGGCGCCGCCATCCAGCACGCGATGATCAAAGCTCAGCGTCAAATAAGCCTCCATCACCGGCACAAACTGACCCCGGGCTTCATCCCAGCGGGGCACCTTGCGCCCGGCCCCCAGACCCAGCACCAGGGTTTGCTCCGGCAGCGGTATCGGCGTGGCCCAGATCAACCCAAACGTGCCGTAATTCGTCACCGTGCAGATCGAGCCGCCCGTGGCATCGGCCGGCAGATTCCGCGCCCGCGCCTGCTGCAGCAGCCGGTCATACAACGGCACCAGCTCCGCCAGGGTTTTCTTGTCCGCCGCGCGAATTACCGGCACCAGCACCCCTTCCTCCGCCTCGACGGCAAAGCCAATGTCCACCGCCGGCGGATGCACTATCCGCGCCCCCACCAGCCGGCCCGCCGGCGCGCTGTTCTCCGCCAGGGCCAGCGCCAGCGCCCGCAGGGCGTACAAGGTGGGGCCGGGTTTGGGCTCAAATTGTTTGCGATGCTGCAACAAGGGATCCAAAACCACCGGCAGCCCCACCGTCGCCAGCGGCCGCGTCCAGCTCCGCCGCATGGCATCGGCCACCGCCACCCGCATGGGCGAAGCTGGCGTGAGTTTCTGCTGTTCCAGATGGGCAATGTACCGCTCAAAGTCCTCAATGGTGACCCGCCCCCCCGCTCCGCTGCCGGCAATGCCGGCCAGGTCAGCCGCCTGCAAACCCAGCTCCTGAATCCGCGCCTTCAGCCGCGGCGACATGTAAGTGGCCCCCAGCCGGTCCGCGGGCACCGGCAGGCCCCTCACCCGCGGCTCCACCTTCTGGGGCGGCGGCGTGAGCGGCAGGGCCGTGGCCGTGGGCGTCCCCGCCGGAGGCGCCGCAGCGGCGGCCACCGGGGTTTGCGGCGCGGCCGCAGGCGGCGGAGCCGCCGGTTGCTCCACTTCAATGTGGCCCAGCACGCTGCCCACCGGATAACTCTCATTGACCTGCACCAGCCATTCGGCCAGCCGGCCGGCGCAGGGGCTGACCACCGTCATGGTGGCCTTGTTGGTTTCCACCTCCAACACCTCCTGGTGATTCTCCACCTTGTCCCCCGGCGCCGCCAACAGGCGCACCACGGTGGCCTCGGCAATGGACTCGCCCAACTGGGGCATTAAAATCGGTACGTATGGCATAAGGCAAAGGCAGGTTGCATCAGGTGCAAGGGCCGTTCATAACCGCAAAAGTTTCCGGGCGGCATCCGCGATGGACCGCGCCGTGGGCCGGTGCGCCGCCCACAAATTGGGATGAAACGGTATCGGCGTGTCCTTGGCATTCAACCGCTGCGGCGGCGCATCCAGCAAATTAAAACCCTCCGCCGCCACCCGCGCCACCACCTCCGCCGTCACCCCGCCCCACGGCCACGCTTCGCCCACCGCCAGCAACCGCCCCGTGCGCGCCACCGAAGCCATGACCGTATCCGTATCCAGCGGCTTGACCGAACGCAGATCCACAATCTCCAGCTCCGCCCCCTCCGCCGCCAGCTCCTCCGCGGCGGCCAGCGCCTCGTGCACCATGGCGCTGTAGGTCACCAGCGACAGATCACGGCCCGGCCGCGCAATCCGGGCCCGGCCCACCGGCAGGGCCGTCTCCGGCAGGGCCTCCGCCTTCAAGTGGTAATAAAGAAATTTGTGCTCGCAGAAAATCACCGGATCATCCAGCGCCACCGCCTCCAGCAACATGCTGTAAGCGTCCTCCACCGTCGCGGGCGTCATCACAATCAGCCCGGGATAATGCGCATACAGCGCCTCCATGCTCTGACTGTGGAAAGGCCCGCTCCCCATCGTCCCCCCCGACGGCAGCCGCACCACGATGGGGCACGGTCTGCCCGTGCGCCAGAACAACGTCGCCGCCTGATTGACAATCTGGTTGAACGCCACCGTGCTGAAATCGGCAAACTGAATCTCCACAATCGGCCGCATCCCTTCAATGGCCGCCCCCACCGCCGATCCCAGGATGGCATCTTCGCTGATCGGCGCATCCAGCACCCGCCCCGGAAATTCTTGCTGCAGATTCTTGGTGGCCTTGAAGGCCCCCCCAAACGCGCCCACGTCCTGCCCGTAAATGAACACCCGCGGATCTTCCGCCAGGGCCCTGGCCTGCGCGGCGCGGATGGCTTCAAGGTAGGTGATGCTCATGACTCCCCAAATCCCCCTTAGGTGGAAGCAAACTGATCCAACAACCGCGTGGTGCTGATGGCCTCCCAACGCTCCGTCACCGGATCAGGCACCGGCTCCTGCTGCACTTGCGCCACCGCCGCCTCCACCTGCTGCTGCGCCTCCTGCCGCCACCGCTGCACTTCGGCGGGAGTGACCCGCCCCCTCTCCAGCACCTGCTGCTCCGCCACCCCCAGGCAGTCCCGCCCCACCGGCAGCTCCTTTAATTTGGGATTAACATACGAGGCATCATCATGCTCCCCGTGCCCGCACAACCGCAGCAGCGTGGCCACCACCATCTGCGGACCCCGCCCCGCCCGGGCGCGCCCCACGGCCTCGCGCAGCGTGGCCAGGCAGGCGCCAAGATCGGTGCCGTCCACCGCATGGCCTTCCACCCCGTAACCCGCAGCCCGATCCAGCAGCCGCGCACAGGCATATTGCCGGCTGGTGGGCGTGCTGTAGGCGTATTGATTGTCGGCAATCACCAACACCAGCGGCAGCCGCTCCACCGCCGCCTGATTCACCGCTTCATGAAAAGCGCCGGTGGACGTCCCTCCATCCCCAATGCAGGTCGCCCCCACCGTGCCCGACCGCCCCTGCATCCGCCGCGCCATCAACGCCCCGTTGACCACTGAAATCATCGCCCCCAAATGGCTGATCATGGGATACAACCCCATCTCCAAACGCCCCCGGTGAATGTTGCCATCCCGGCCACGCATCGGGCCTAACACCGACCCCAAGTGCGTGCGCACAGCATCCAGCACCGGCTCGCCAAAGGCCAGCCGCCCCGCCAAATCGCGTATCAGCGGCGCAAAAATATCCCCCCGGCGCAGATTCATCCCCACCGCCACACTCAACGCCTCCTGCCCGCGTCCCAGAAACACCCCGCCATGAATCCGGCCTCCCCGGTACAGATTGGCCATTTTTTCATCCAGGGCACGGGCCAGCAACATCCAGCGGAAAGCCTGAGCCAGGCCCTCCGCCTCCTGCTCCCCAACCACATCCCGGGTCGCTTGTGTCTCGACCATGCGCCCAGTTTAAGCAATCGGCCAGCCTGCCGCAAACTTTTTGCAGAAACCCGGCCCACCCCGGCCGCCCCCGCCCGGCCCCGGCTGCCCGCCCCCCGCGCCCATTTTTTGCTGTCCTCCCGGCGCGCTTTCCCTTAAATCAGCGGCGTGGCGACCAAAGTCATTGCCGTGGCCAACCAGAAAGGCGGGGTGGGCAAAACCACCACTGCCGTGAATCTGGCCGCCTGCGTGGCCGCGCAGGGACGGCGTGTGCTCCTGCTGGACCTGGACCCCCAGGCCAACGCCACCAGCGGCGTGGGCCTGGAAAAAGAACCCGGCGGCAGCGCCTATGGCCCCCTCCTGGGGCAAGGCTCCCTGACCGAAAAAATCAAACGTACCCCCTTTGAGCGGCTCGATGCCATCCCCAGCGAGATGGATTTGTGCGGGGCCGATGTCGAGTTGATCCGTGCCGATCAGCACCTCCACCGCCTCGCTCTGGCCCTGGAGCCGGTGCTCCACGCCAATCAATACCAGGTCGTGCTGATTGACTGCCCCCCCTCCCTGGCAGTGTTGACCCTCAACGCCTTCGCCGCCGCGGATGGCCTGGTGGTCCCCCTCCAGTGCGAGTACTACGCCCTGGAGGGCATCTCCAGCCTCACCCGCATCATCAATCAGCTCCGCGATACCGGCGTTAACCCCCGCCTCCATCTCTTTGGCGTGGTGATGACCATGTTTGACGCCCGCACCAACCTTTCCCGCCAGGTCGAGGGCGAGGTCCGCCAGCACTTCGGCCCCATTGTCTTTGACACCGTCATCCCCCGCACCACCCGCCTGGCCGAGGCGCCCAGCTTTGGCAAGCCCATCATTCATTACGATAAATACAGTGCGGGCGCCGCCGCCTATGAAGTCCTGGCCCAGGAGTTCTGCCAGCGCCTGGGCATCTGAAAATCGCCCCGCCATTGAAGAAGCCCCTGGCCCGGCGCGTCCAAGGCAACAGCTTTGACATACCATGATGATCCAACCACATACGATACATCGGCTGTATCACTGGATGCTTGCCACCGCCCTGACCGCCCTGACCCTCCCTGCGGCGGACTGGCCCGCCTACCGCGGCCCCCAGGGCAATGGCATCACCCCGGAAACCTTGAATCCCTGGCCCGCCAGCGGCCCCAAAGTGCTCTGGAAAGTCCCCACCCCCCGCGGCTTCAGCTCCTTTTCCGTGGCCGGGGGCCGGGTCTATACCCAGCTCGTAAGCGAGGAACAGGGCGGCGCGGTGGAACAATTGGTGGCCTTGGACGCCAACACCGGCAAGGTCCTCTGGCGCTTTGACATCGGCCCCGGCATCTATGACCGAGGCGGTGACGATGGCGCCCCGGACAATCGCGGCGGCGACGGCCCCCGCTCCACCCCCACCGTCAGCGGCAACCGGGTGTACGTCTTCTCCCAGGACCTCGTGCTGAGCTGCGTGGATGCCGCCACCGGCAAAAAAGTCTGGAGCAAGGACATCCTCAAAGAGTTTCAAGGCCGCAACATCGGCTGGAAAAGCGCCATGTCCCCCGTGGTGGACGGCGATTTTGTCTTTGTGGCCGGCGGCGGCCAGGGCGCATCCATGCTCGCCTTCAACAAAAACACCGGCCAACTGCTCTGGAAAACCGGCAATGAACGCATCACCCATGCCACGCCCGTCGTGGCCACGATTCACGGCGTCCGCCAGATCATCTATTTCATGCAAAGCGGGCTCGTCGCCGTGTCCGTGGTGGACGGACGCGAGCTGTGGCGTTTCCCCTACAAGTTCAACGTCTCCACCGCCGCCTCCCCGGTGGTTTGCGATGACATCGTTTATTGCTCCGCCGGTTATGGCGTGGGCGGCGGCGCCTGCCGCATCACCAAAGAAGGCCAGCAGTTCAAAGCCACGCCGCTGTGGCAGGTGCCGGGCGACACCAAGCTGGCCAATCATTGGAGCACCCCCGTGTACAAGGACGGCCACCTCTACGGCATGTTCAGTTTCAAACAGTACGGGCGCGGCCCTTTGAAATGCGTGGATGTTAAAACCGGCGAAATCAAATGGGAAAAACCCGGCTTCGGCGCCGGCCACATCATCCTGGCCGGCAACAAACTGGTGGCCCTGGCCGACGATGGCCACGTGGTGTTGGTGGAGCCTTCCCCCACCGCCTACAAGGAGCTGGCACGCTACAAAGCCGTCAGCGGCAAGTGCTGGACCACGCCCGCCCTGAGCAACGGCCGGCTCTACGTCCGCAGCACCGTCGAAGGGGTGTGCCTGGACGTCAAATAACCCGCCTCTGATGTATCGGCCAGGCGCGCCGCCCCCCGCAGCCGACGCCTCGGCCCAAAAGGAAAGCCCCGAAAACCGCCCGGTTTTCGGGGCTTTGCCCTAAAATAACACCTGCCCTACGCCCGCGGCGGAAGTTTCTTCTCCACGCGATTCTTGAGCAGGCTCACATACTTCGGCAGGCCATGCTCCATCGGCGGCCGCACCTCGCCCTCAATGAGCGGCAGGGCGTACTCCACAAATTTCTCGTTGGGCATGAAGCCGTCCTCGCTGATCCATTCCCGCGGCAGGAAATGCTCCACGTTGGCAATATCCTGCAACGGCTGCAGATCCGTGCTCCATTGAATCAGGCCACCAGCCCCCACCTGGCGCACAATCTTCACCATGTACCCGCTCTTGCCCTCCACCGCCGCACGCACCGCGGCTTCTCCCACGGCAAACGCGTTGTTCGAGTCGGTCAGGCTGGCGCAATGCGCCGCCGCCCGCTGCGCGTAGCCCAGCAGCACCGTCCGCGTCTTGGTGTTCAGCCGGCCCTGCACAATCTGCTTGAGCTTCTCCGCCGCCCCCGCCAGCACCGGATGGCCAAATGCGTCCAGGCGCGTCTTGTCCGCCCCAATTTCCTCGCCATTCGGGTATTTCACGCCCTCGCCCACCACCACCACGCAATACTTGTAGGCGTCCACCACTTCCTTCACCTTGGCAACGAATTTATCCTCATCGAACGGAATTTCCGGCAGCAAAATGATATGCGGCGGATTGGCCGGATCACCCCGCTTGGCCAGCACCGTCCCGGCCGCAATCCACCCCGCCGAGCGGCCCATCACCTCGATGATGCAGCAGGAGCCGTCATCGGTGGCCATGCTGCCCACATCAATCCCCACCTCCATTACCGTGGTGCAGTTGTACTTGATGACCGACCCATACCCCGGGCAGTGATCGGTATGCGGCAGATCGTTGTCAATCGTCTTGGGCACCCCAATCACCCGCATCTCGTACCCCCGCTTGACCGCCTCTTCATGCACCTTGTGGGAGGTGTCCTGGGAGTCGTTGCCCCCAATGTAGAAAAAGTAGCGGATGTTATGGGCCTCAAACACCTGAAACAGCCGGTCCATGTCCTTGGCCGCCTTTTCCGGCTTCTTCTTGAAGTCAATCTTGTACCGGCAGGTGCCCAGCGCCGCCGCCGGCGTATAGCGCAGCCCCTCAATCGCCCGCCGTTGCTCGTCATTCAAATCAATCAAGTCCTCATTGAGGATGCCCAGGATGCCATTCATCCCCCCGTAGATTTCCTCGATGAACTCATGCTTGCCGGCCTCGGTCACCACCCCCGCCACGCTGGCATTAATGACGGAAGTAGGCCCGCCCGACTGGGCCACCAGTAGATTGCCAACTAATTCAGCCATAATTCAGTTTCAATAATAATACTTAACCTTGCCAACCCGCCCCGCCGCCTGTCAAAGCGGAAAATGAAAAAAATACCACACCTTCACCCTCCCGGCGTCGCCGGGGGGACAAGCACAGCACGGCAATCTGCGGGGGGGTTATCCACTCCCCGCCAGCCAGTCTTGCAATGCCCTCTGCAACACCCCGGCCAACGCCCGCCCGGCCAGATCGGTCTGGGCCCGCAACCGCAGCAGGCCGGGAATCACCCCCGGGGCCTGCAACACGGCGCCCGCCAGTTTCCACGGTGACAGCGGCCGGTCCGGAGTCCCCAGCCGGTTGAAATCCAGCGGCAAATCCTCCCCTGCCTCATCCGAAACGGCCCGCACCGTGGCACAGGCCACTCCCGCCTCCCGGCAGCGGGCCTCAATCCAGGCCGATTCCATCTCCACCGCGTCGGCCCCCGTTTGGGCATGGCATTCCGCCTTCTCGCGCGCCGTAATCAACATCCGCTCCGCACCATGAAAACGCGCCGGTTGCGCCCCGGCCCGCCGCAGACATCCTGCAAACGCATGCCCCGGCTCCATGGCATACAACACCGTGCCCAACCCCAGCTCGGGCCGCAAGGCCCCCGCAAAGCCGCCCGTGATCACCAGCGCCGGCAGGCACTCCCGCAGCACCTCCTCCACCGCCCGCTCCGCACGCGCCCGGCCCCCCCCCGTGACCCGCAGCAACACCCGCGGCTCGGCGCGCACCCACGCCCGCAGCGGCGCCGCCTCGCGTCCCAGGGCAAACATCAGCACCACCGGCCGAAGGGCGGCAGACAGGCCATGGGGAACCGCGCCCGTCATTTGATGCCCGCCAGGCGCTCCTTCCACACCCGGTAAAGCTGCACCGTGGCCTTTACATCCCGCAGGCAATACTCCGCCACCTCCCGATACCGGCCCGCGGCCACCAGCGCCGCCACATCCATGCCCGTCACGCCCTGCATCTTGGGGCTTTCGATGCCAAACGCCTTGCAGTAGAAGTCCAGATTGAACTTCCGTGCCGCCCCATCGCGCCCGCTGACCCCATAAAAGGTGAGCTGCTCCGCCAGGTCACAATGCGGCTCGGCCGTAAAACGGTACCCCAGCCAGTCCTTGCGGCTGATGGGCACGTTGAGCAGCGCGGAGCGCAGATACAAAAAGGGAATATCAAAGGAGCGGCCGTTGAACGTCACAATTTGCTCATAATGTTTGGCCACATCCCAAAACGCATTCAGCATCTCCCCCTCGTCGGGAAATGGCACAAACTCCACCGGCCCGGCCTCGTCGGCGTCATCCTCGTAATCCTCGGCCGTGAACAGCACCTGCCCCCGCTGGCTCTCGGCATTGAGCATCGCAATGCACACCACCTGCGCCGTCAACGGATACAGGCTCATCAGGTGCTCCAGCTCGGCCCGCTTCTGGGCCCGCGCCGCTTCGTCCTCCAATTTCTCCGCCTCGCGAAACAAATATTCGCGCTGCACTTCATCAAAAGCCTCCACCGGCAGGGCGGTGGTTTCAATGTCAAACACCAGCGTTGCCATGATAAGAAAGAAGATTGTGCCCGTGTGGTTGTGCTGCCGACTGCGCCACGTCCCCCAACCTATCGCCGCCCATCGCCCCTGACAAGCCGCAAAACCGGCCGCCGCCGGCCCGCCAGAAAAAGGCCGGCCCGCCCCCACCGGGCCTGGCTTGCGCAGCCGTGCTCGTTACGGCACCAGAATCGCCACCGCCTCGATCTCAATCAACAGATCGCTCCGGCAAATCCCCGCCTGAATCCCCGTGCTGGCCGGGTAGGGATCCAGCCCCAGCGCGTCAAAAAACTCGGTCCGAATGCGGTTGAACTCCGCGTAATCACGGTCAATGTCCCGCAGGTAGCACGTCGTCCGCACCACGTCATGCCAGGTGGCCCCTTCACTCTCCAGCAGCCGGGTGATGTTGTGATAGGTGCGCCAGAGCTGCGCCCGAAAATCCCCCGGATACAACGTCTCGCCATTCGGCCCCACACTGGCGGTCCCGCTGATCAGCAGTTGCGTGTATTGCGCCGGCAATTCCAGCCGCAACCCCCGCGTAAACGCGCTGCCATATACCGGCGCCTCGTTCAACACCCCCGGCGCCGAGATCGCCTTCTTCAAAATCGGTGTCCGCCCCACCGGCAGCTTCTTGAGCATCCCCTTGGGCGCCGGCGCGCTCGGCGGCAAACCCAGCGCCGCTCGTTCTTTTTGTTCTCCCGGACTGTAATAAATAACGGTCGGAGGCAGTTTCGTGCTGACAATTTTCTTCTTCATGTAAAAAACAGCAGGACAGTGACTGAATTAATTTGGTTAATTATCTGCAGATTCGGACGCTTGTAAATTATTTCTTATTCAGCCAGCCCCGCTCCGCCACCACCCCGGCAGGAGCCTGTCCAAGGCTTGGCATCAATTTAACTTCGCAACTCCGCTTGTTTTAGGCCATTCACTCCGGACGCATCTTCATGTGCCAAAAAACATCCCCGATGTGCCATTACGATACACTTTTAATGTGCGACAGCGGCGGCTGGCGTCATTGTATTATACGTAAGTTACTCTCTTACAGCATCTTGTATTTATTTTGCACCGTGGCACCTCGTTTGCTGGTTAAAGCGCGGATTTAACTGAGGTTGAATATGGCAAAAGTATTGGGAATTGACCTGGGGACCACCAACTCCTGCATGGCGGTGATGGAAGGCGGGGAGCCGGTGGTATTGGAAAACAGTGAGGGCAAACGGACTACGCCCTCCGTAGTGGCTTTCACCAAATCAGGCGAGCGGCTGGTGGGCGAGGCCGCCAAGCGGCAGGCAGTCACCAACCCGCGCAATACCATTTTCTCCATCAAGCGCTTCATGGGACGGAAGTACGATGAAGTGCAGGAGGAAATCAAGCGGGTGCCCTACAAGGTGGTGCGGGCCGCCAACGGCGACGCCCACGTGGAGGTGGAGGTGGACGGCAAGCCCAAGACGTTCAGTCCGCCGGAAATCTCGGCCATGATCCTGGCCAAACTCAAAGCCGATGCCGAGATGCGGCTGGGCGAGCCGATCACCCAGGCGGTCATCACCGTGCCGGCCTACTTCAACGACTCGCAACGGCAGGCCACCAAGGATGCCGGCCGCATTGCGGGCCTGGAGGTGCTGCGCATCATCAACGAGCCGACGGCCGCCTCCCTGGCCTATGGCCTGGACAAGAAGAAGGACGAGCGGATCGCCGTTTATGACCTGGGCGGCGGCACCTTCGACATCTCGGTGCTGGAAATCGGCGACGGCGTGTTTGAAGTCAAGGCCACCAACGGCGACACCCACCTGGGCGGGGACGACTGGGACAACCGCATCATGGACTGGGTGCTGGACACTTTCAAGAAGGACACCGGCATTGATCTGCGCAAGCAGCCCGACGCCCTGCAGCGCATCAAGGAAGAGGCCGAGAAGGCCAAGATCGCCCTGTCGAGCGCGCAGGAATACGAAATCAACCTGCCCTTCATCACTGCTGACGCCACCGGCCCCAAACACATCAGCATGAAGCTGACCCGGGCCAAAATGGAGCAGTTGTGCGATGACCTCTTCGAGCGCACGGTCATCCCGGTGCGCAACTGCTTCAAGGACGCCGGCATCACGCCGGAGCAGGTGGACGAACTGGTGCTGGTGGGCGGCATGACCCGCATGCCTCGCGTCGTGGAAACCGCCCGGCGGCTGGTCAACAAGACCCCCCACCAGGGCGTCAACCCGGACGAAGTAGTGGCCGTGGGCGCGGCCATCCAGGGCGGCGTGCTCAAGGGCGAAGTCAAGGATGTGTTGCTGCTGGATGTGACGCCCCTGTCCCTGGGCATCGAGACCATGGGCAAGGTGTTCACCAAGATGATCGAGCGCAACACCACCATCCCCACGCGCAAGAGCGAGATCTTCAGCACCGCCTCGGACAACCAGCCCGCGGTCACCATCCGCGTGGCCCAGGGCGAACGGCCCATGTTCGACGACAACAAGCTGCTGGGGCAGTTCGATTTGGTGGACATCCCGCCGGCCCCGCGCGGCGTGCCGCAAATTGAAGTGACCTTTGACATTGACGCCAACGGCATCCTCAGCGTCAGCGCCAAGGACCTGGGCACCGGCAAACAGCACAGCATCAAAATCACGCCCAGCAGCGGCCTCACCAAGGAAGAAGTCGAGCGCATGCGGCGCGACGCCGAGGCCCACGCCGAGGAAGACCGGCGCCGGCGCGAGGAGGTGGAGGCCCGCAACGAGGCCGACTCCACCATCTATCGCACCGAAAAAATGCTGCGCGACCACGGCGACAAAATCCCCGCCGGCGAGAAGGCCAAAATCGAGTCGGCCATCAGCGCCTTGAAGGACGCCTTGAAAGGCAAGGACACCGCGGCCATCCGCCAGGCCCTCGAAAAGGTCATCGAGGCCAGCTCGGCCGCCTGGAGCGAGGTGTACAAGGCGGCGGGCGCCGAGCGGATGAAGGCCGGGGCCGCCGGCGGCACCGGCGAGGCGCGCAGCAGCACCAGCAGCAGCGCCAACGAAAAACCGGGTGAAACCATCATTGATGCCGAAGTGGTGGACGAGAAGAAAAAATAAACTTTCGCCCGTTCCACCCGGACGCGCGCCCGGAATCAGCGGCGGCGCAGGCCGGGGGGGACGGGCGCCTTTCCCATTTCCCCCGCGGGTGCGGTGGGAGTTGTTTCAAGAAACCTGAACAACAAGCAGTCAACACTAACCAAAACGAACATTATGGCAGTCAAAGTGAAACCTCTCGGGGACCGTGTTCTGGTGGAACCGGTGGAAGAGAAAGAAGTGAAAAAGGGCGGGATCATCATCCCCGACACCGCCAAGGAAAAACCCATGGAAGCGGTGGTCGTGGCCCTGGGCACCGGCAAAACCGACGACAACGGCAAAAAAATCCCCTTTGAGGTCAAAGTGGGCGATCATGTCCTGACCAGCAAGTATGGCGGGACGGAAATCAAACTGGACGACAAGGAATACAAGATCCTCAACTCGGACGACATCCTTGCCGTGTTGGAATAACTCCCTGAAAACCCGAACCTTTAACCTGAACCCAACCGACTATGGCAGCAAAACAACTTCTGTTCGACGATCAAGCCCGGCAGGCCATCCTCCGGGGTGTCACCAAGCTCTCCAAGGCCGTCACGGCCACCCTCGGCCCCAAGGGCCGCAACGTGGTGCTCGACAAAAAATTTGGCTCCCCCACCGTCACCAAGGACGGTGTGACCGTGGCCAAGGAAATCGAGCTGGAGTGCCCGTTTGAAAACATGGGCGCCCAGATGGTGCGTGAAGTCGCCAGCAAGACCAGCGACACCGCCGGCGACGGCACCACCACCGCCACCATCCTCGCCGAGGCCATCTACCGCGAAGGCCTCAAGTTCGTCACCGCCGGCGGCAACCCCATCGGCATCCAGCGCGGCATTGCCAAGGCGGTGGACGCCGCCGTGCAGCAGCTCGACAAAATCGCCAAGAAGGTGAAGGACAAGGAGGAGATCAAGCAGGTGGCCACCGTCTCGGCCAACTGGGACACGGCCATCGGCGAAATCATCGCCGACGCCATGGACAAGGTGGGCAAGGACGGCACCATCACCGTCGAGGAGGCCAAGTCCATCGAAACCACCCTCGAAGTGGTCGAAGGCATGCAGTTCGACAAGGGCTACCTGTCGCCCTACTTCGTCACCAATGCCGAGACCATGGAGTGCAAGCTCGAAGACCCCTACATCCTGGTCTATGAGAAGAAGATCAGCAGCCTCAAAGACCTCCTCCCGCTGCTCGAGAAGGTCGCCAAGGTCGGCAAGCCGCTGTTGATCATCGCCGAGGAAGTCGAGGGCGAGGCCCTGGCCACCCTGGTGGTCAACAAGCTGCGCGGCGTGCTCAACGTCTGCGCCGTCAAGGCCCCAGGCTTCGGCGATCGCCGCAAAGCCATGTGCGAGGACATCGCCATCCTCACCGGCGGCAAGTTCATCAGCGAAGACCTCGGCATCAAGCTCGAAAATGTGGAAATCTCCGACCTCGGCCGCGCCAAGAGCGTGGTGGTGGACAAGGAGAACACCACCATCGTCGAGGGCTGTGGCAAAACCGCCGACATCCAGGGCCGCGTCAACCAGATCCGCCGCCAGATCGAGGAAACCACCTCCGATTATGACCGCGAGAAACTGCAGGAGCGCCTGGCCAAGCTGGCTGGCGGCGTGGCCGTCATCAATGTCGGCGCCGCCACCGAGACCGAGATGAAGGAGAAGAAGGCCCGCGTGGAAGACGCGCTCCATGCCACCCGCGCCGCGGTGGAGGAAGGCATCGTCGCCGGCGGTGGGGTGGCGCTCATCCGCTGCCAGGCCGCCATTGCCGCCGTCAAGGGCGACAATGAGGACGAGCAAATCGGCGTGGACATTGTCAAACGCGCCGTCGAATACCCGCTCCGCGCCCTGGCCGACAACGCCGGCGTGCAGGGCGAAGTGGTGGTCGAGGAAGTCAAACGCCGCAAGGGCAACGAAGGGTACAACGTGGCCACCGGCGTGTATGAGGACCTCGTGAAGGCCGGCGTGGTGGATCCCAAGAAGGTCACCCGCACCGCGCTGCAAAACGCGGCCTCCATCGCCGGGCTGCTCCTCACCACCGAGTGCCTCGTCACCGAGATCCCGGAGAAGAAGGAAAAGCCGGCCGCTGGCGGGCACGGCATGGGCGGTGACATGGATTATTAAGCCGCCTCTTTTTGAGGAACCAGGGAAAACCCCTGCATCACGCGGGGCTGAGTCGCTCAGCCCCGCGTCTTTTTTTTATTCCACCGAAATCTGCCGGCGAATGCCGTAACGCTCCATGCGCTTGCGCAGCGTGGCGCGCGTCATGCCCAGCAGCCGGGCCGCCTGCACCTGGTTGCCGCCCGTCTCCCGCAGAGCCTGCAACACCAGCTCCCGCTCCACCGCCGGCAGCAGCCGCCGCCGCGGATCCTGCCGCGCCCAGTCAAACAGCGCCCGCACCAGCGCCGCCACCTCCCCCGCCCCCGCCGGGGCCGGCGGGGCGGCTGCCGCCGGCGCGGCCGGCCCGGGCGTTGCGGGCACCGCCCGCGGGGCGACGCCCCCCCCGCCCCGCAGCTCGGCCGGCAAATCCTCCGGCAGCAGCGTGTCCCCCTTGGCCACCACCAGTGCCCGCTGCATGACGTTCTCCAGCTCGCGCACGTTGCCCGGCCAGTCATGCTGCGCCAGCAGCGCCAGCGTCTCCGGCGCCACGCCCGGCCGCGGCCGCCCCGCCGCCCGCGCCAGTTTGCGCAAAAAAAACTCCACCAGCAGCGGCAGATCCTCCTTCCGCTCCCGCAGCGGCGGCAGATGCAGCCGCACCACGTTCAGCCGGTAAAACAAATCCTCCCGGAAATTCTTTTCCGCCACCGCCCGCTCCAGCGGCCGGTTGGTGGCGGCAATCACCCGCACATCCACCTTCACCGTCTGGTTGCCGCCCACCCGCTCAAACTCCCCCGATTGCAGCACCCGCAAAATCTTCGTCTGCGTGGCGGGGCTCATGTCGCCAATTTCATCCAGAAACAGGGTGCCGTGATGGCATTGCTCAAACTTGCCAATGCGCTGCGTCGTTGCGCCGGTGAACGCGCCTTTCTCATGCCCGAACAGCTCGCTCTCCAGCAGCGTCTCCGGTATGGCGGCGCAGTTGATGGCCAGAAACGGCTGCTGCGCCCGGCGGCTGTGGCTGTAAATCGCGCGCGCCGCCAGCTCCTTCCCCGTGCCGCTCTCGCCGGTGATCAGCACCGTGGCATCCGAGGCCGCCAGTTGCCCGATGAGCTTGAACACCTCCTGCATCGCCGCGCTGCGCCCCACCATGCCCGTGGCCACATCCTCGGCCGAAAGACTCGTCTCCAGGCTCACCGCCTGCCGCATGGCCTGCGAGGCCCGCAACGCCGCCGCCACCACCTCCTTGAGCTTGGGCACGTCAAACGGCTTGAGCAGATAATCATACGCCCCCAGCTTCATCGCCTCGATCGCCGTCTGGGTGGTCCCGTAGGCGGTCATGATGATGACCGGCAGCCGCGCGTCCGTCTGCCGCAGCCGGCGCAGCGTCTCCAGCCCGCTCATGCCGGCCATGCGCACATCCATCAGCACCAGGTCCGGTTTGAGCCGCGGAATGAGGCGCAAGCCTTCCTCGCCGCTGGAGGCGGTGGCCACCTCCACCTCCGGCCCTTCAAACAACCGCCGGAAGGAGTACTGCACGTCCGCCTCGTCGTCTATGAGCAACAGCCGGTACATAACCTCATGCCCCGCCCCATCCTAGGCCAACGCCCGTAAAAATTCATGAAGAATTTGCCGGCCCAAAAACGCCCCCCCCGGCGGCCGCCGCCGGGCCTTCAACTTTCTCTGGCCGCCGCTGTCGTGCCGGCGGCGGGCAGATCCGCCGGCGCGCGCCCATAAAACACCTTCCACAGCACCAGCCCGTGCGCGGGAGCCGTCATGCCCGCCACGCGCCGATCCCGCTGCTTGAGCATGGCCGGAATGGCCTCCGGCGGGATGCGTCCCAGCCCCACCTGCACCAGCGTCCCCACCATGCCCCGGCACATTTTATACAAAAAACCATCCCCCTCGATGATAAACGTCCACTGCGGCCCGGCCCGGCGAATGTCCAGCCGCGTAATCGTCCGCACCGTGTTTTCCACCTCATAGTTGCGGTTCGCCGCAAAGGAGCGGAAATCATGCCGGCCCAGAAAATAACGCGCCGCCTCCCGCATGGGCGCCAGCTCCAGCGGCCGCGGCACATGCCACGTCAAATGCCGCAACAACGGATGATGCGCCGGATGATTCCACACAAAATACCGATACTGCTTGCCCCGCGCCTGAAAGCGCGCGTGAAAATCCGGCGCGCACCGCCGCACGCTCAACACCCGGATGTCCTCCGGCAGATGCGCATTGAGGGCCAGCGGCCATTTGGCCTCCGGCAGGCGCAGCGCCGTCTCCGGCACCTCCACATGGGCCACCATGCCCACGGCATGCACCCCCGTATCCGTGCGGCTGGACCCGTGCACCCGCACTGGCGCGGGTAGCAGCCGGGCGAAGGCCTCCTCCACTTTCTGCTGCACCCCCACCCCGATCTTCTGCACCTGCCACCCCTGATAGCGGGTGCCCTCGTAGGCAATGACCAGTTTGAATTTGACCACACCGGACACGCTCATGCGCTCGGGGGACGTTGTGCGCGGGCATCCAGAAAACTTTGCAGCAAAATGGCCGCCGCCATGCGGTCCACCGTTTCCTTGCGCTGCTGCCGCCGCACCCCGCCCTGTATCAACAAACGCTGGGCCTGCGCCGTGGTAAGCCGCTCATCCCAGGTTTGTATGGGCACAGCCAGCGCATCCTTGAGAATGGCCACAAACTCCTTCACCTTCAACGCCGCCGGGCCATAACTGCCGTCCATGTTGCGGGGCATCCCCACCACCAGCAGCTCAACCTCCTTTTCCTTGATCAGGGTTTTGAGCCGGGCCAGAAACTGATCAAACGGCTCGGCCGGAATGTACTCCAGCGGCTGGGCTATCAGCTCCATTTCGTCACAAATGGCCACACCCACCCGCTTCGTCCCATGGTCCAGGGCTAAAATGCGCATATCATCCTGCTCCCATCTTCACCGGCGCCGCTGTCGCCCAACAGTATGGCCTCCCCCGCCCCGATGACAAACCAAAATCCCCGGCAGGCTGCCCCCCTCCACCCGCGCCGGGCCGCCGGGCAGGCCCTGATAAAACTGCTTGCACCGGCCGGCCGGGACGATTACATTTTTACGCGCTGGGGCGCATCCATAGCTCAATTGGATAGAGCATCTGACTACGGATCAGAAGGTTTCAGGTTCGACTCCTGATGGATGCGCCATTTTCCTTGCCCCATCCCTGCGCTTTTAGAACTTCATGATGGCCTGCACGTAGAACCAGTGCGCCCCCACCGTGCCCCCGTTGGCCGGCACCAGCGCCGCCGTGTCGCGCAAGTAATCCCCCACGAAGAAATGCCCATAGCCCATCTGCAGATTGACCCAGGGCGTGGGATTAAAATTGGCCACCACATCAATCTCCGTGCCCACAAAGCGGCCCGCCTGGGTGTTGATGCCGTAGCCATTGCCCACCCGCGCGGCGCCGGTCACCGTGTAAAGATAGTCCTGGTCACTGGCCAGAAAGAAGCCCAGCACCTCCGCGGTGAGCGTCAGGTTTTTCACCGGCTTGAGCGTCACATTGGCCCGCGGTATGTGCATGTTCCACCCCCCAAACAAGTCCATGGTGCCATAAAACCGGTGATTGGTGCCAAACAGGCTCTGAAAGGTGTTCACCTCCCCGTCCGCCGGATTCTCGTCCCCCGTGCCAAAGTCGTAGCCCAACGCCAGCCGCGGGCTGGCCCAGGCCTCCTTGAACGTGTACCCCCCGCAGACCCCCCCGCCAAAGGCGTACAAATCACGCCGCAGCCCGCCTTGATTGATGCTGCCCAGTTGGCCGGCCAGCTCCACCGAAAAATCCCACGGACCGTACGCCCCCGGCAGGGACTTGACCCGCACGCCGGGCATGTAAAGGTCGCGCGGCCCCGGCCCGCCAAGGGTCGGCGTGATCGCCGTCGGGGAGCCGGCACTCACGTTGCGCGATACCAGATAAGCCTCCGTCTCCCACTTGGGCACCACGCCGCGCGCCGAGGCGTAGAGGCCAAAGAACCAGTCATAATCATTGGCCACATTAAAATGGCGGTTGTAGGGCAGCACCACCCGCCCGGCCCAGGCATCCACCCACCACTTGTCCCCGCCGTGCAGGCGGAGCTTGGCGGCGTCGAAGGTACGGGGGACATTGCTCCAGTCGCTCACCCCAATGAAGCGCTCGTCCCCATAGGCCAGCTCCTGCCGGCCGATTTTTAAGGTCAGGGGAAAGGCCTTGGGCCGGCCCAGATTCACATAGGCCTGATAGAGGTCAAAACGATCGCGATCCGGCGACGGCGAGCGCACATCGCTATGCACCGTGCTGTCGCGGCCCTGCGCAAACAGGGTGACCCAATCGCAGGGCGTCCACCCCAGATGCACCTTGGTGCGGAAGAGCAGCCAGTCATTGTCATTCGCCAGATTGCGCAGGAAATCCCGGTTGGCGGTGACCCCGGCGTTTTCCTTGACCTCATAACGGACACGGAATTGCGCGCCCAGGTCCCATTTCTCCGCCGCGGGCGATTGCTCCCGCAACCATTGATTGACCAGGCCCGGCTGGCTGTTGCCCGTGGCGCCCCAAGCCATACTCCCAGGACCGGTCACCCCAAAAATGGCACAAACGGCCATCCAAACCCCGCTGTTTATCAAGGTTCTCATAGCACCTGTACCTTATCGGCTGGCCCTGGAAAAACCTTGATAAAAATCAAATTCCCCCTCCCGCAGCCAACCACCGGCAAAGGCCGGGCTCAGAGAATGAACCGCAGGCCCTCCACGTGCGCCCGCCATCGCCGGCGCCGCCCGCCCCCTCCACGCGCAAAGCTCCAGCCGCCGCAGCGGCGTGCATTTAATCCGCCGCCCGCAGCCGGATTTTCTCCAGAATCTCCCGCACCACTTCCTCGCGCGGCCGCACGCCCTGCTGGCCCTTGCCGTGCACCCGCACCGCCACCGCGTTGGCCGCCTGCTCCCGGCCGCCCACCACCAGGATGTGATGCACCCGGGCCTCCTCGGCGCGCTGGATGCGCCCCATGAGCTTGTCGTTGCTGAACTCCAGCTCGGCCCGCACCTGCTGCCCGCGCAACTCCTGCACCAGGCTGCGCCCGTACTCGAGCTGCGCCTCGGTCACCGGCAGCACCCGCACCTGCTCCGGCGCCAGCCACAACGGGAAATTGCCGGCGTAGTGCTCAATCAAAAAGCCGATGAACCGCTCATGCGTGCCCAGCGGCGCGCGGTGGATGCACAGCGGCGTTTTCATCGTATTGTCCCGATCCCGGTACTCCAGGCCAAACCGCTTCGGCACCGCAAAGTCCACCTGGTTGGTGGCAATGGTGAACTCGCGCCCGATGGCGCTCCACACCTGCACGTCAATCTTCGGCCCGTAAAACGCCGCCTCGTTGGGCACCTCCACAAAGTTGATCCCGCTCTCCTGCAACACCCGCCGCACCATGGCCTCGGTTTTCAACCACAGCTCCGGCTCGTTCACAAACTTCTGTCCCAGCCGCGCCGGATCGTGCGTGCTGAAGCGCATCACGTACTTCTCCAGGCCGAAAATCTTGAAGTATTTCAGGTACATCTCGTTCACGGCCTTGAACTCCTCGGCAAACTGCTCCTCCGTGCAGTAGATGTGCGCATCGTTCATGTTCAACGAACGCACGCGCATCAGGCCGAACAACTCGCCGGACTGCTCATACCGGTAACAGCAGCCGTACTCCGCCAGCCGCAGCGGCAGATCCCGGTAACTGCGCGGCTCCGCCGCAAAAATGCGGTGATGATGCGGGCAGTTCATCGCCTTGAGATAGTACCGGCTCACCGCCGCCCCGGCCCCCTCCCCCCCCGCCTCGCCCTCCTCGCCCTTCAATTCCATCGGCGGAAACATGCTCTCCGCGTAGTACGGCAGATGCCCGCTGGTCAGGTACATCTTTTCCCGGGCCACATGCGGCGTGCGCACCCGCACATACCCCGCGGCAAACTCCGTTTCCTTCGCCAGCTTCTCCAGCTCCTCCACCAGCACCGTCCCCTTCGGCAGCCACAACGGCATCCCCGGCCCGGTGTATTCCGGATCCATGAAAAACAGGCCCATCTCCGTCCCAATCTTGCGATGATCCCGCTTTTTGGCCTCCTCCTGCATCTTGAGCCATTCCTCAAGCTGCGTCTTGTTCTTGAAGGCGGTGCCGTAAATCCGCTGCAACTGCGGATTCCGCTCGTCCCCCTTGTAATAGGCGCTGGCCACGCTCGTCAGCTTGAACGCGCCAATGTTGCCCGTCCGCATCACATGCGGCCCCGCGCACAGATCAATGAAATCCCCGTTCCGGTAGTACGAAATCGGCTCCCCCTCCGGAATCTGGTTCAGCAGATCCAGCTTGAACTTGCTCGGCTGCCCCGGCCGCTCGCTCAACGCCCCCAGCCGCCCGCTCTGCGCGTCCCGGATGGCCTGCTCGCGCGTGACCACGATCTTCTCAAACGGGTGGTTCGCCTTGATCTCCTTGCGCATCTCCTCCTCAATGCGGGGAAAATCCTCCGGCGTGATGCGATGCGCGCATTCCAGATCGTAATAAAAACCATTCTCCACCGGCGGGCCGTAGGCAAACTGCGCGTCCGGCCACAACCGCAATATCGCCGTGGCCATCACATGCGCGCAGGAGTGCCGCAGCCGCTCCAGCTCCGACATCTGGTTGCGTTGTTCCAAACTCTTGCGTTCGCCAGCTTGTGCTTGCTCTGCCATATCAATCCTCTTGCCCGCCGTCGCGCCGTCGCCCCAAACAAAAACGCCTCGAACGGTCAGTGCGAGGCGTGGGTGTTCACGGCGGCCTTCACCGTGAACCCTTAGGCGGTCGTCGTCATCTCAGGCGCGGCCAGAACGGTTCGCATCCTGTGCAGCCTACCCCACCCCCCCGCCGTTTGGCAATGCCAAACCCCGCCCCCGCCCCCCGCCTGGGACGGCGCAGCGCGGCGCGTCACCGAATCCGGGCATCGGGCAGCTCGGCCTTCACGCCTTCATCGAGCGGCATCTTGTCCGGCCAGGCCCCGGCCAGCCGCATCAACCGCTCCAGCTCCCGGCGCAGCTCGCGCACCCGGGCGGCCTGCGCCGGATCGCCCATCAGGTTGTGCCGCTCCTCCGGATCCCGCCGCAGATGATACAACTCGGCCAGGTGCCGGTCCGGCCCGCCGTCGCCGTGCGGATAATGGATGTATTTCCATTCGGCGGTGCGCACCCCGCGCACATTGGGCGTGTAAGGGAATTGCTGCTCGTAATTATAGGCGTAATAAAACGACTCGCGCCACGGCCCGCCGCCGGTGCGGGCGAGGGTTTTGAAGGAGCGGCCGTGTGTGCGGGGCAGCGGGGGCAGACCGCACAAATCCAGGATCGTGGGGGCAATGTCCACCGTCAACACCATCGGCTCCACCACCCGCGGCCGCCCAAACACCGGCGGGTAGCGCACAATCAGCGGAATGCGGATGCTGGGCTCGTGCATGGTGCGTTTGTCCACCATGCCATGCTCGCCGTTGAGCAGGCCATTGTCCCCCATGAAGATGATCATGGTGTTGTCCAACTGCCCCACGGCCCGCAACGCTTCGTAAATCCGCCCCACACTGTCATCCACGCTCAAGATCGTCCCCCAGTAGGCGCGGATCATCGCGGCAAAGTCCTTCACCGCCTCGGGCCGCCGGTCGGGAAACTGTTTGCGCCACTCAAACAACGGCCCGTAAATCCCGTGCCAGGTGTCCAGCCGCTGCTTCACCCACGCCGGCTTGTCCTCCAGTTCAAACGCCGTGTCGGGGTACTTGATCTCGACCTGATCAAACACGTTGGAATATCGCGGCTCCGGTATATAAAAGCTGTGCGGCGCCTTGTGGCCCAGAATCAACAGAAAGGGATGGCCCGGCGTCTGGCGCAGCATAAAATCCAGCGCATAATCGGTCACCACCCGGGTGTAATACCCCGGCGGCGTCTCCCGCCGCCCGTTCACATTGAACTCTGTCCCGTAATATTTCCCCTGCCCCTTGTGCGAAATCCAGTAATCAAAGCCCGGCCGCGGCGCGTCATTGTCCTCGCCCATGTGCCACTTGCCAATGTACGCCGTGCGCCACCCGGCGGCCTGCAGCCGGGCGGGGAAATTGGGCAGGTGGGCGGGAAACTCGGTGAAATTATTCAACACCCCGTGCGCGTGCGCGTACAACCCGCTCAAGATGGACGCCCGGCTGGGCGAGCACAGCGAGGTGGTGCAAAAGGCATTCGCAAACCGCACCCCTTCCGCCGCCAGCCGGTCAATGTGGGGCGTCTTGACATGCGGATGCCCCGCGCAGCTCAACGTGTCCCACCGCAGATCATCGCACAATATGAGCACCACATTGGGACGCGGCGCGGCGGCAAGGAGGCCCGCCATCAACCAGCCCACAGCCGCGCCCAATAACACCCTGCACCAGCGCACAAGAGGGAATTGCATGGCTCCTTGTACCACCCGCCCGCGGCGCGGGCAAGCCGCCTTCTCCCCCCGCCCCGCCCCCCGGCGCCGCCGCCTTTTGGCTTGCAGCCTTGGGTGGTGGTCTTAGCATGGGAGCAATGAAAAAGCCCCGTCGGCATTGCTGGATGTTTTTGCTCTTGGGCTGCTTCTGGGCCGCCGGAGGCGGCAGCAGCGCCTGGGGCGCCGAGGCTGCCCTCGAGCCGGCCTATCGCCAGGCCATCGAAGCCGATTGGGCGCGCCAGGAAAAACGCCTGGGCCGGCGGCCGGACGAACCAGCCGCGCTGCAGGCGGCGCTCGGCCGCGCCTCCCACTACCTGGCCCCCGCCCTCCTCGCCGCCTGGAGCAACACGGTGGCCCGCGCCCACACCCTGCCGGAAAATCAGCGGCTGGCCTTGTACCAGCAAATCCGTTGGGCCACCCGCGAGGCCATCCTTCAACAGCCGGAGCTGCGCGGCAAACCCATCCTCTTTCTCAAGCGCAACCGGTTCATCTGCCAGATGCTCCATGAATACATGGGGTACTTCTATGACTATGGCAACGTGCCCCCCGGCGGCGGTGTGTACGTGCTGGAAAATCCGGGACGCTCCTTTGCCATCCGCGATTTGATTCAAGGCCGCCTGCCCGCCGGCAATTACACCACCCTGGCCCTCAGCCTCGATGCCCGCCGCGCCTATTTCGCCTTCGCCGAGCGCGCCCCGGGCCGCACGCCCTTCACCAGCCCCGAACGCCGCGGCTTCAACCTGTACGCCCTGGACCTCGCCGAGGGCGGCCACTTGACCCGCCTGACCCATGGGAGTGAAGACGACTTTGATCCCTGCCCCCTGCCCGACGGCGGCCTGGCCTTCATGTCCACCCGCCGCGGCGGTTTTGCCCGCTGCAACAACCGTTGGGAGCCTACCGCTTCCTACACCCTGCACCGCATGGACGCCGACGGCAAAAACATCCGCCTCCTCTCCTGCCACGAAACCGCCGAGTGGCATCCCTCAGTGCTCAACGATGGACGCATCGTTTATATCCGCTGGGATTACGTGGACCGCTCGGCCGCCAATTTCCACGGCCTCTGGGCCTGCCAGCCCGATGGCAGCGGCGTCACGGCGCTCTTCGGCAATTACACCATGCGCATCAACGCCTGCTACCAGCCCAAGGCCATCCCCGGCTCCGATAAAATCGTTTTCATCGCCGGCGCGCATCATGCCGATGTCGGCGGCGCCCTGGTGTTGCTGGACCCCTCCCGCGTGCGGCTGGACGCCGCCACCGGCGAAGACCGCTTTGACAGCCTGCAAAACCTGACGCCGGAACTGTGTTACGCCGAGGCCGACGGCTGGCCCAAAAGCTACTTCCACAGCCCCCATCCGCTCAACGAGCAGGCCATGCTGGTCTCCTTCAGTTTCGATCCCCTCCCCGGCATGAGCTCCGGCGAATCCCGCGATACCCGCACCGGGCTTTATTACTTTGACCGCCACGGCACGCTGGAGCTGCTGTATTTCGACCCCGCCATCTCCAGCATGTATCCCCACGTCCTGACGCCGCCCCCTCCCCGCCCCCAACTGGCCTCCAACCTGGATCCCGCCCTGGGCGCAGAGGGCGAATTCCTCCTCGCCGACGTGCGCCAGAGTCTCATGCCCTTCCCGGCCGGCCGCCGCGTGGTGGCCCTCCGCGTGTTCCAACTGCTCCCCAAATTCGGCTCGCACACCGTCAATGACCCGCGCATCGGCCATGCCAACGCCGAAAACGCCCGCGCCCTCCTCGGCACAGTGCCCGTCGAGGCCGACGGCTCCGCCTATTTCCGCGTGCCCGCCCGCAAACCGCTCTACTTCCAGGCGGTGGACGAGTCCGGCCGGGCGGTGCAAACCATGCGCAGCGCCGCCTATGTGCAACCGGGCGAACGCCGCGCCTGTGTGGGTTGTCATGAACCCATCGGCACAGCCGCCCCCGTCCGCCCCCTGCTGGCCGCGCGCCGCCCGCCCAGCCGCCTTGAACCCGGCCCCGAAGGCTGCCTGCCCTTCAGCTACCCGCGCCTGGTCCAGCCCGTGCTCGAACGCAACTGCGTCCGCTGCCATGACGGCTCGGCGGGCCCGGGCAAGAGCACGCTGGCGCTGACCGACCAGCCGGAAGGGCCGTTCACCCGCTCCTACCAAAACCTGAAAAAATACCTGCGCTGGTATGAATGGGGCGGCGCCAGCATCTCACAAATTGCCTCCCTCCCCGGCCGCGCCGGCGCCGATGCCAGCCCTCTGACCCGCATTCTGGAGGACCAGAACCACCGGGACATCGGCCTGAATGAGGCGGACCGCCGCGCCCTTTATCTGTGGATGGATGCCAACGTGCCTTTTTACGGCACCTATGACCACGCCGAACAGGCCGCCCAGCGCAGCGGCGCCTTGATCACCCTGACGCCCCACCAATAATGCGTCCCCCGGCGGGCAGCGCGCACGCCGTGCTCTACCGAGACTTTCTCTCTCAGCCTGCGGAGCAGGCCGGGCGTGGCCCTTTACGCCTTGGGCAGCAGCTCAGCCACCATGGCGCGCTCCTCCTTGAGCTCCTGCTCCGTGGCGGCGATTTTCTGGCGGCTGAACTCATTCAACGGCAGCCCCTGAATGATCTCCCATTTCTGGCCGTTGCAACGAATCGGGTAGGAAAAGATTAGTCCCTTCTCAATGCCATAGCTCCCATCCGAGCACACCGCCACGCTGAAACAGTCGCCCGCCGGCGTGGGGGTGGTCAGGCAGCGCACCGTGTCAATCGCCGCGTTGGCCGCGCTGGCGGCGCTGGAAAGCCCGCGCGCCTTGATGATCGCCGCCCCGCGCTGCTGCACGGTGGGAATGAACGTCTCCGTGAACCAGGCCACGTGGGAAATGACATCCGTCACCGGCCGCCCGCTGATGCGCGCATTGAAATAATCCGGGTACATCGTCGAGGAATGATTCCCCCAGATGGCCATGTGCGTCACCTGCGTCACGTCCACGCTCGCTTTTTTCGCCAGTTGCGCCTTGGCCCGGTTCTCATCCAGCTTGGTCATGGCAAACCAGCGGTCCGCCGGGATTTCGCGCGCGTTGTTCATTGCAATGAGACAGTTGGTGTTGCACGGGTTGCCCACCACCAGGATGCGCACATCACTGGCCGCATGCTTCTGCAACGCCTGCCCCTGCCCCACGAAAATCTTGCCATTGATGCCCAGCAAATCCTTGCGTTCCATCCCCGCCTTGCGCGGCACACTGCCCACCAGCAAGGCCCAGTTGACCCCCTTGAATCCCTCCTCCAGACTCGCCGTCGGCACCACGCCCTTCAGCAGCGGAAAAGCGCAATCCTCCAGCTCCATCACCACGCCATTCAATGCCGGCAACGCCGGTTCAATTTCAATCAAATGCAGAATGACCGGCTGCTCCGGCCCAAACAGGGCGCCGGACGCAATGCGAAACACCAGGGAATAGCCAATCTGGCCGGCGGCGCCGGTCACAGCCACGCGAATCGGTTGTTTAGTCATAAATCAATAAGCTGCACCCAAGTTAGGCAGGGATACCCCCCGGCTCAAGTTGAAAAGGTAACTTTTCCGCCCGCTCCCCGCCCCGCCGGGCAGCGCCGAACGCGCGGTTGGCGGAGGCGCCTCTCACCCGCCGCGCTCTGGCTGCCTGCCCCCGCCTTCAGCCGCCCGCAGGCCGGCGCTTTTCAATTCCTGTTGGCGGGGCCTGATTCTCTATGTATCTTAACCGCACCTATGAAACCCGCACTCGTCATTTTACTGGGGATGGGCCTGTTGTGCGCCCCCGGACAGGTGGGCGCGCATGAGCCGGTCACCCGTGCCCGCACCGAAATCCGCCTGCCCAACCTGCCGGGGCTGCTCACCTTGAAGTGCGATTTTCATATTCATACCGTGTTCTCCGATGGCCTCGTCTGGCCCACCGTCCGCTCCGAGGAGGCCTGGCGGGAGGGGCTGGATGCCATCGCCATCACCGACCACATCGAATATCAACCCCACAAAGCGGACGTCAGCACCAACCACAACCGGGCCTACGATATCGCCAAACCGGCCGGCGAGGCCCTGGAATTGATGGTGATCCGCGGCTCGGAAATCACCCGCCGCATGCCGCCAGGTCACCTGAACGCCATCTTCCTCACCAACTCCACCCCCCTGGCCACCAGCAACTGGCTGGACGCCGTGGCCGCCGCCCATGCCCAGGGCGCCTTCATTTTCTGGAATCACCCCGGCTGGGAAGCCCAAACCACCAATGGCCTCGTGTTATGGTATCCCGAGCACACCCAGCTCCTGGAGCGCGGCATGCTCCACGGCATCGAGGTGGTCAACGGCCGCTCCTACTATCCCGAAGCCCACCGCTGGGCCATCGAGAAAAATCTCGCCATGATCAGCAACTCGGACATCCATGCGCCGCTGAATCTCGATTATCACGTGCACGACGGCGATCTGCGCCCCGTCACCCTCGTCTTCGCCGCCGAGCGCACCCCGGCCGCCCTCAAAAAGGCGCTCTTCGCCCGCCAGACGGCCGTCCTGGCCATGAACCGCCTCATCGGCGACGAAAAGTTCCTGCGGCCCCTCTTCGAGCGTTCCCTGCGTTTCAACAAACCCCAGTACGAAATCCGCGGCCGCGGGCGCGCCCTGGCCCAGATCGCCAACGACAGCTCCGTGGACTTTGTGCTCGAACGCACCGGCCAGATTCCAGAATTGATCCTCCCCCCCAAACTCGTGCTGCCCGCCATGAAAACCGTCCTGCTGGAAATGCGCGCCTCCACCAACATCGTCAAGGGCACCCACCGCCTCAAGCTGCCCTACCAGGTCAGCAATGTGCTCGTCGGCCCCGCGCAGCCCCTCCAGGACGCGCTCACGGTGGAAATCAAATTCACGCCCACCTCCGCCAAATAAGCCCAACCGGTTGCCGCCCGCCACGCGGCCCGACCCGGCCAGCCCTGATTCCGCCCCCCCCCCGGCGGGCAGCCGCGCCATGCGGACCAGCTCACGGCGCCTTGCCGCCTTTCCCCGCCGCCGCCAGCAGGGTCTCAAAATGCGGCGGTTGCTCCTCCCGCGCCACCACCTGGATTTCGATCTTCTCAAAACCCGCCGCCTCCAGCCACTGCTGCAAATCGCTCTCGCGAAACCCCAGCCAGCGATCCCCATACAGCTCCCGCGCCTGCTCGAAGCGGTGGGCCGCCAGGTCCAGTATCATAAGCTGCCCCCCGGGCCGCAAAATCCGGTGGGCGCTCTGGAGGGCGCGCTGCGGATCCTCGGCATGATGCAACGCCTGGCTCAACACCACCACATCCACGCTGGCGGCGGCAATGGGCGGCTCCTGCAAATCCCCCAGGCGGAACTCCAGATTCTTCAACCCGTTTTTGCGGGCCTTGCGCGCGCCATACGCCACCATCTTGGGCGAGTTGTCCACCGCAATCACCCGCTTGCACCGCAGGGCGAGCAGCTCGCTCATCAACCCCTCCCCGCTGCCCAGATCCGCCACCGTCAACGGCGGCAGCAGCCGCAGCAGCATCTGCCCAAAGGCCTGCCAGGAGCGCCCCGGCCCGTAACTCCGGTCAAACCGCCCCGCCACCTGGTTGAAGTACAACCGCGTCTGCTGGCGCCGCTGCGCCAGAATCCGCCGCAGATTCGCCGCATCCGCGCCGGCCTCCGGCAATTCCGCCGCCCCCCGCGCCGCCAGTTGCATCAGCTCCTGCAGCGCCGGCTCCGCGGGCGTGGCCGCCCGGTAAAACGTCCGCTTGCCCTCCCGCCGCGACACCAGAAAACCGGCCTCCTGCAGCAGGCCCAGATGGGTGGAGATGCGCGACTGCCCCAGCCGCGTGATGCTCTGCAGCTCCTGCACGCTCAGCTCCTCCCGCGCCAGCAGCGCCAGAATGCGCAGGCGGGTGGCGTCATCCAGGGCACGCAGGCATTTCAGGAGTGACGGCATAAAACAGTTGACGACCGGAGAAAAGGATATATCCTCATATCTTGATACGTCAATATGTAACTTGACCATCGGCAAACGCAAAAGCGCATGAGCAAACGTTTTATTTTCTCCTCGGAATCCGTCGGCGAAGGCCACCCGGACAAGGTCTGCGACACCATTTCGGACTACGTGCTGGACGCCTGCCTCAAGCAGGACAAGTTCAGCCGCGTGGCCTGCGAGTGCTACGCCAAAAGCAACCTCGTGGTGGTCGGCGGCGAAATCACCACCCAGGCCCGCCTCGACTTCGTCGCCATCGCCCGCCAGGCCATCCGCGACATCGGCTACGTGCACGAGGATGACGTCTTTCATGCCGACAAGGTCTTTGTGATCAACGCCATCACCCGCCAAAGCCCCGACATCGCCCAGGGCGTGGACGCCCGCGCCGCCAAGGGCAAGAAAAAGGCGGAACAGGGCGCCGGCGACCAGGGGCTCATGTTCGGTTATGCCTGCAATGAAACCCCGGAGCTGATGCCCGCCCCCATCATGTTTGCCCACCGCCTGGGCCGCAAACTCACCGAAATCCGCAAAACCAGCAGAAACGGCCGCCCCCTCGTCCCCTGGCTGCGCCCCGACGCCAAAAGCCAGGTCTCCGTCGAATATGTGGACGGCCGCCCCACGCGCATCACCAACGTCGTCATCTCCACCCAGCACACCGCCGACGTCGAGCACGACGAAATCGAGGAGTTCTGCATCGAGGAAGTCATCAAAAAGGTGCTGCCCGCGGACATGCTCACCCGCGACACCCTCTACCTCATCAACCCCACCGGCCGCTTCGTCGTGGGCGGCCCCCAGGGCGATACCGGCCTGACCGGCCGCAAAATCATCGTGGATTCCTACGGCGGCATGGGCCGCCACGGCGGCGGCGCCTTCAGCGGCAAGGACCCCAGCAAGGTGGACCGCAGCGCCGCCTACATGGGCCGCTATGTGGCCAAAAACATCGTCGCCGCCGGCCTGGCCGACCGCTGCGAAATCCAGTTCGCCTACGCCATCGGCTACCCCGACCCGGTCTCCGTCTCGGTGGACACCTTCGGCACCGGCAAGGTCAGCGAGGAGGCCATCGCCCGCGCCGTGCAGGAAGTCTTCAGCTTCAAACCGGCGGACATCATCAAGCAACTCAACCTCCTGCGCCCCATCTATTCCAAGACCACCAACTATGGCCACTTCGGCAAAAACGATCCGGAGCTGACCTGGGAACGGACCGACAAGGTGGCGGCTTTGAAACGCGCCCTGAAATAACCCTGCGTTGCCCCACGCCCACCAGCCGGGGGGGCAGCCCAACCTCCAACACGCTTATGACCGACCGCAAACGCAAACTCCCCAAAATCCAGAACATGGATTTCAAGGTCAAAGACCTCTCCCTCGCCGAATGGGGGCGCAAAACCATCCAGATCGCCGAGCATGAAATGCCCGGCCTCATGGCCATCCGCGCCAAGTACGGCCCGCGCAAACCCCTCAAAGGCGTGCGCATCACCGGCTCGCTCCACATGACCATCGAAACGGCCGTCCTCATCGAAACCCTCGTCGAGCTGGGCGCCAGCGTGCGCTGGGCCAGTTGCAACATCTTCTCCACCCAGGACCACGCCGCCGCCGCCGTCGCCGCCGCCGGCATCAGCGTCTTTGCCTGGAAGGGCGAAACCCTCGAGGATTACTGGCAATGCACCCTCGACGCCCTCACCCACCCCGGCGGCAAAGGCCCGCAGCTCGTCGTGGACGACGGCGGCGATGCCACCCTCCTCATCCACAAGGGCTACGAGCTGGAGGAGGGCAGCGACTGGGTCAAATCCCCCAGCGCCAGCCGCGAGGAGCAAATCATCAAAAACCTCCTTAAACGTGTGGCCAAAGAACGCCCCGGCTTCTGGCATGAAGTCGTCAAGGAGTGGAAGGGCGTCAGCGAGGAAACCACCACCGGCGTGCATCGCCTCTACCAGATGCTCCAGGCCGGCAAACTCCTCGTCCCCGCCATCAATGTCAACGACTCCGTCACCAAGAGCAAATTTGACAACCTCTACGGCTGCCGCGAATCACTGGCCGACGGCATCAAGCGCGCCACCGATGTCATGGTGGCCGGCAAGGTGGCCGTCGTCTGCGGTTATGGCGACGTGGGCAAAGGCAGCGCCCACTCGTTGCGCGGCTTTGGCGCGCGGGTGATCGTCACCGAAATTGACCCCATCAACGCCCTCCAGGCCGCCATGGAAGGTTTTGAAGTGACCACCGTCGAGGAAACCCTCGGCCGGGCCGACATCTACGTCACCGCCACCGGCAACTGCGACGTCATCACCCTCGAGCATCTGCAGAAGATGAAAGACCAGGCCATCGTCTGCAACATCGGCCACTTCGACAACGAAATCCAGGTGGACCGCCTCAACGCCGCCCCCGGCGTCAAGAAAATCAACATCAAACCCCAGGTGGACAAATACGTGTTCCCCGACGGCCATTGCATCTATCTCCTGGCCGAAGGCCGCCTCGTCAACCTGGGTTGCGCCACCGGCCATCCCAGCTTCGTCATGTCCAATTCCTTCACCAACCAATGCCTGGCGCAGATGGACCTCTGGGCCAACCGCGACCGCTACACCGTGGGCGTCTATCGCCTGCCCAAAAAGCTGGATGAGGAAGTGGCCCGCCTGCACCTGGAAAAAATCGGCGTCAAACTCACCAAGCTCACGCAAAAACAGGCCGATTACATTGGCGTGCCCGTGGACGGCCCCTACAAGCCCGAGCATTATCGGTACTGAAACACCTCGCTCCCCCGGCGGCTTGCCGCCCGGGGGCAGTCGAGCTTGGCCATCGTACCGGCCCCGGGAATCACGGGCGGCGCCTGCCTCTGGGCTTGTCACCTCCCCCGGCCTGTGTTGAAGTAACGCCGCATGAGGTTTGCATGGTTGCATCATTCCGCCGCCGGGCGGCGGCTGGCCGGGCTGGCCGCCTGCTGGCTGGCGTTCTCCATCACGGCCGCTGACCTGCCCAAAGGCATCTCCCGCGAACGTTATCTCGTCTGGGAGGGCGCCCTCCGCCTGGAATCCCCGGAGGCCGAGGCGCTGGCCGTCATTGTGCCGGAATTGGGCGGGCGCGTCATGCGTTACGAGGTGATGGGCGAAAACATCTTGTGGGACAACGCCGCCGCCTACGAGCGCCCCGGCAGCCAGGGCCGCAAAGCCCCCCCACCGGGCGGTTACCAGGTCTATGTGGCCTCCGACTCCACGCCTTTGGGGGAAATGGAGCGCCTGGTTTACGGCAGCTACAAAGTCGCCACCCCCCGCGCGTTCACCGTCACCCTCACCAGCGAGCCGGAGCTGATTCGCGAGCTGGTGCTCGAAAAGGAAATCACCCTTGACCCCGAAAAAGGTGATTTGGGCCTGGTGCAACGCCTCACCAACAAAGGCTCGCGGGAAATCGTCTGCGGCCTCCGCTCCCGCACCCAGTGCCGCGGCGGCGGCTTCTTCGTGGCCCCCCTCAACAAATACAGCCGTTTCCGCTTCGGGTGGACCTTGCGCCACATCGTCGAAGACCAGGCCATCTACGACAGCCTCAACCCCGGCCATGACCGCGTTAAAATCACCGGCGGCTTTCTGATCGCCCAAACCGGCGGCACCGGCCCCGAAGTGCGCCTCGGCATGGACGTCAGCGCCGAATGGGTGGCCTATGTCTATGATCGCAGCCTGTTTGTCCTCTATTTCCCCTACGACTTCCGCGCCAAATATCCCCATGGCGGCCACACCATCGAGCTGGGCTGGAACCAGTGGATCGCGGAAATCGAAGTGCTCGCTCCCGATGAACCGCTGGCGCCGGGCAAAACCGTCACCGCCCCCATGAAATGGGCGTTGATCCCCCTCAAGGAGGCCGTCACCAACGCCAAACAAGCCCGCGCCGCCGCCGCCAAAGTGCCCCCCTCCCCCTTCTCACCCGCCCGGAAATGACGCTCCTCCGGCACCGCCCACGTGAGGGAAAATCCCCAGTCCTCCCTGTGCGAAACCGCCTTTTAAGCTAGTCTTTCCTACGGATGTCCGTCCTGCATCAACTACTGCGCGATCACCCGGTGGTCATCACCGGCCGCGGCGCCCTCACCGTGGCCGGCCCCGGAGTTGCCTCCCTGTGGCAGGCCGTCCAGACCGGCCGCTCCCTGGCCGAAGCGTGGCGCAACCCGGCCGCGCCCGCCGCCCCGCCTGCGGCCGTCTGCCGCGTGGCCAACCTGCCCCCCGTGCCGCAGGCCGCCCGCAAATTGGATCGCTCCGCCCGCCTGGGCTTTGCCGCCGCCCTGGAAGCCTGGCATGACGCCCGCCTGCATGAAATCGCCCCGCCCCCCCGCCGGATCGGCGTCATCACCGCCTCCTCCCGCGGCACGGTGGAGGTGTGGGAAAAAGCCTTTGCCGCGCTGCACCAGGGCCAGACGCCGCCCTCGTTCATCGCCTCCACCACCATCGCCCATCTCAGCGGCGCGCTCTCTCTCCACCTCAATCTGCAGGGTCCCATGCTCGCGGCATCCGCCACCTGCGCCTCCTCCGCCGCCGCGCTGGCCCTGGCGGCGCAACAACTGCTGACCGGCGCGGCCGATGTCATCCTGGCCGGCGGGGCCGAGGCCCCTTTGCATCCGGTGGTCCTCCAGGGCTTTGATACGGCCGGGCTGCTGGCGCATCATCCAGACCCCGCCCAGGCCTGCCGCCCCTTCGATCTCCACCGCAACGGCACCGTGCTCGGCGAGGGCGCCGGCTTCCTGGTGTTGGAAACACTCGAATCCGCCCGCCGCCGCGGCGCCACGATTTATGGCCAACTGGCCGGCTGGGCCTTGGGCGCGGAAGCTTACGATCGCGCCGGCATGCACCCCGACGGCCAGGCCCTGGCGCAGGTGATCCATGAAGCGCTGGCCGTGGCCGGCCTGCCCCCCGGGGCCATCGGCTACCTCAATCTGCATGGCACCGGCACCCAGCTCAATGACGCCAGCGAAGCCCGCGCCGTCCAACACGTCTTCGGCCCGCCCGCCGCCCAGCCGCCCGCTTCCTCCACCAAACCCGTTTTCGGCCATTGCATGGGCGCCGGTGCCGCTCTGGAAGCCATCGTCTGCCTCGAAGCCCAGCGCCATCAGCTCCTGCCCCCTGCGGTGAATTGTCCCCAACCCGACCCCCACTGCCCGATTGCCCTGGCCCGCTCTCCCGCTCCGCCCCGCCCCATCCAGGCCACCCTCAGCCTCTCCGCCGGTTTCTGGGGGGCCCAGGCCGCGCTGGTCTTCCGCGCCGCGCCCTGACCCCTCCCACCCGGCCGCTGCCCGCTCTCCCCCGCCAAAAGAACTACCCTTTTGCGGCCATTTTTGCCATGCTCCGCCCAGCATGAATCGGATTGATGCACGGTTTGCCGAGCTGCGCCGTCAGGGGCGGAAGGGGTTGATTGTCTATATCGGCGCCGGCGATCCCCACCTCGAAGCCACCCGCCAACTGGCCCTGGCTTTCGAGCGCGCCGGCGTGGATGTCCTGGAACTGGGCGTACCCTTCAGCGACCCCCTGGCCGACGGGCTGGTCAATCAGCTCGCCGCCCAACGCGGCCTGGCCTCCGGCACCACCCCGCCCAGGGTGTTGGAAACAGTGGCGGCCATCCGGCGCGACAGCCAGATCCCCATCGTCCTCTATCTCTATTTCAACCTCATGCATCGCTACGGCGTCGAGCGCTTCATCCAGGACGCCGCCCGCGCCGGCGTGGACGGCCTGCTCATCCTGGACCTGCCGCCGGAAGAGGCCGAGGCCACCGAAAAAGCCATGCGCGCCGCCGGCCTGCACCCCATCTACCTCATTGCCCCCACCACCCCGGAGGCGCGCATTGAACTCATTGCCCGCCGCGCCTCGGGCTTCATTTACTACGTCTCCCGCGAGGGCGTCACCGGCATGCAGCAACAGCTTTCCTCCACCATCCCCGCCATGGTGGCCCAAATTCGCGCCCACACCTCGCTGCCCGTCGCGGTGGGCTTCGGCATCTCCAATCCTGAGCAGGCCGCCCAGGTGGCCGCGCAGGCCGATGCCGTGGTGGTGGGCAGCGCCGTCGTCAACCAGATCGCCCGCCTGGGCCAGGCCCCCGACATGGTGGAGCAGGTGGCCGCCTTTGTGGCCTCCCTGGCCCGCGCCATCAAACCGCATTGATGTCCCCTCTATGCCTGCCAAGAAAATGCCTGCCGGAAAAACCCAAGCCCCTCCACAGGACCGCTACGTCATCATCATGGCCGGCGGCCGCGGCGAGCGCTTCTGGCCCTTGAGCCGGGAGAAAACCCCCAAGCAGCTCCTGCGGCTCCTCGGCGGGGAAAGCCTCCTCCAACAGGCCGTCGCCCGCGTGCTGCCGCTGGTGCCCTGGTCCAACGTCCTGGTCATCACCAGCGCCGCCCAGGCCCCGCAAGTCAAAAAGCAACTGCCCAAACTGCCCGCGGAAAACCTGATCGTCGAGCCGGTGGGCCGCGACACCTGCGCCGCCGTCACCCTCGGCGCGGCCGTCGTGGGCGCCCGCTCCACCACCGCCATCATGGCCGTGCTGCCGTCGGATCACGTCATCCCCGAACCCAAAAAATTCCAGCAGGTGCTCGCCGATGCCTTCGATCTGGCCGGCCGCGGCCAGGTCATGGTCACCATCGGCATCCAGCCCACCGAGCCCGCCACCGGCTACGGTTACATCCGCGTCGGCGATCCGCTGCCCCCGCCGCAGCACGCCAAACCCTACAAAACCACCTTCTTCCGCGCCGAACAATTCGTGGAAAAACCGGACTTCCACCGCGCCCAGGAATTCCTGGCCAGCGGCCGGTACCGCTGGAACGCCGGCATGTTCATCTGGTCCTTCGTCACCATCACCGAAGGCCTGCAAAAACATCAGCCGGAAATGGAGGCCGCCTGCCATCGCTGGTTTGAGGCCGCCGCCAAAAAGAAACTCCCCCGCGTCCTCGCCGCCGACTACCCCGCCCTCAAAAAAATCTCCATTGATTACGCCCTGATGGAAAAGGCGCAAAACGTGGCCGTGGCCGATGGCGCCTTCGCCTGGGACGACCTCGGCTCCTGGGCTGCCCTGGCCCGGCACCTGCCCGCCGACGCCGCCGGCAACGCCGCCGTGGCCGACTTCGTGCACGTGGACGCCGCCCGCAACCTCATCTTTGACGCCCGCCAGAAGCACCGCACCCCCATTGCCGTCGTGGGCCTGCGCGATGCCATCATCGTGCAAACGGACGACGCCACCCTGGTGGCCCATAAAAGCCAGGCCCAAAAAGTCAAGGAGCTGGTGCGCCGTCTCGCGGAAAAACCCGATTACCGCAAGCTGCTCTAAACCCCATGAAACCCATCCCCCTCCCCGCGGACCTGTTCATCCACAACCGCCAGCGCCTGCGCGAGCTCCTGCCGCCCAACTCCCTGGTGGTGGTCAATTCCAACGACATCATGCCCACCAACGCCGACGGCGTGATGGGACATCATCAAAACGCCGACCTGTTCTATCTCACCGGCATCCTGCAGGAGGAAACCCTCCTGTTGCTGGCGCCCACCGCCTACGACGAGCGCCAGCGCGAAGTCCTCTTCATCCGCGAGCCCAACGAACATCTCGCCACCTGGGAGGGGCACAAGCTCACCAAGGAAGAGGCCGCCCAGCTCTCCGGCATCAAGGAAATCCGCTGGCTCTCGGAATTCCCCGGCCTCTTCCGCCAGCTCATGTGCGAAATGGACCTGGTGTACCTGAACACCAATGAACACCAGCGCGCGGTGATTGAAGTGGAAAGCCGCGACTTGCGCTTCATCCACCAGGTCCAGCGCCAGTACCCCCTCCACACCTACCGCCGCCTGGCGCCGCTCATGCACCAGTTGCGCGTCGTCAAATCCCGCTGGGAAATTGACATGATCCGCCGCGCCTGTGAGCTTACCGGCAGCGGCTTCCTCCGCGCCCTGCGCCTCATTGAACCGGGCGTCAACGAGGCGGAAATCGAAGCCGAATTTGCCCACGAGTTCATCCGCCACAAGGGCTGTTTTGCCTACCCGCCCATCATCGCCGCCGGCCCCAACAACTGCGTGCTCCACTACGTCCAAAATGACCAGCCCTGCAAGGACGGCCAGTTGGTCCTGCTCGACGTCGCGGCCGGCCTCGGCCAGTACATGTCCGACCTCACCCGCACCGTGCCGGTCTCGGGCCGCTTCAGCCGCCGGCAGAAACAGGTCTATAACGCCGTGCTCCGCGTCCTGCGCGAGATGATCCAGCGCATTCGCCCCGGCAAAACCACCCGCGATTTGCGCCGCGAGTGCGAAGCCCTCCTCACCGAGGAATGTCTGGCCCTGGGCCTCCTCAAGCCCGCCCAGGTGCGCAAACAGGATCCCCACGCCCCCGCCGTGGCCAAATATTTCATGCACGGCGTCTCCCATCCCCTCGGCCTGGATGTCCATGACGTCACCTACAACCACCTTAAAA
The DNA here is from genome assembly GCA_026414565.1 of Verrucomicrobiia bacterium. Lineage (NCBI taxonomy): Bacteria > Pseudomonadati > Verrucomicrobiota > Verrucomicrobiia > Verrucomicrobiia bacterium. Next base: position 82,794 of record JAOAIT010000061.1, on the reverse strand, counting down.
TCGCCCCCGGCTGGGTCCTCACCTGCGAACCCGCCCTCTACCTCAAAGAGGAAGGCTTCGGCATCCGCCTGGAAAACACCATCGTGGTGGGCGAAAAGGAAAATACAGACCTCATGGCCCACATCCCCATCGAAGCCGAGGAAATCGAGGCCCTGATGCAAAAGTGATGCCGGCAGGTTTCACCGCGGGGGCCTGACCACCGCGCATGACGCTGCGCCAAACCCTCATCGCTGCGGCAGCCGTCCAGTTGGCCGGCCTGTTGGCCGCCGGGTGGTGGTTTCGTGAAGCGCTGAACACCGACGCCGTCGCCTATTTGCGCCTGGCCGACTACTACGCGCAAGGCTCTTGGTCCCTCGCCCTCAACGGTTATTGGGGGCCCCTCCTGAGCTGGCTCCTCGCGCCCTTGCGGGTATTGGACTGCCCGCCCTGGCTGGCCGCGCGCCTCGTCATGGGACTCTCCGCCGTGTTTTTCTTCGTCTGCTGCAACCAGTGGTTGCTCACCCTCCCGGAGGAGGAGTCCTGGCCCAAGGCCGGTGTCTGGACCGCCGCGCTGATTTCCATTCCCTGGTCCGTCGCCCAAATCACCCCCGACCTCCTCCTGGCCGGCTGCCTTGCCCTGGTATGGATGGCCCTCTACCGCGCCCGCCAGCTCAGCAGTCCCCGCTGGAGCCTCGCCGCTGGCGCGCTGGCGGGGCTGGCCTATCTGGCCAAGGCCGTCGCCCTCCCGGTAACCCTGCTCACCGCCGGCCTCTGGCTGCTGGGCAACCCCCTCCAACGCAAATTTTTCAAAAGCAACGCCGGCCTCTTCGCCGCTTTTCTAGTGGGACTCGCCATTGTGATAGCGCCCTGGGTAAGCCTGCTCACCGCCCACTACGGCCAGTTGACTCTCACCCGCTCCGCCCGCATCAATCACGCGCTCGCCGGTCCGCCGGACGTGGAGCGGTACCATCCCACCTTCCGCACCTTTCACGCGCCGCCCCCCGGCCGCCTGACCACCTGGGAAGACCCCTCGGAGATGTCTTACGCCACCTGGCAACCCTGGGCCAACCTCCCCTCCGCGTGGCATCAATGCAAAGTCATCCTCAAAAACCTCGCCCTCATCCAGCTCATGCTCACCACCCTCTTCCTCGACTGGCCGGTGGTCCTGGGCTGGTGGTGGTGGTCTCGCCGCAACCCCCTCACAGTCTCAATTCCGCCCCCCCTGCGGCTGGCCGCCTGCGCCCTGGGAGCCCTGATGCTGATCTATGCCCCCAACTATTTGCGCCTGGGCGACCAGCGCTATTTCTACGCCGCCTTCCCCCTCCTGTGGCTCACCGGCGTCTGGATGGCCCGGGGCTTCGGCGCCCTGCTGCCCGAGGCCAAACGCTGGCTCCACCACGCCCTCCCGCTGTCGTTTGTCATTCCGGCTTGCGCCCTGCTGTTCTGGTGGCTGCCCCCCAAACGCGCCGCCGGCCAAATCGCCCTGCAACTGGCCGAAGAACTCCGCGCCACCAACCTGCGCGGGCCAATGGCCGGCAGCGCCCTGCAACCCGGCGGCCGCGTGGGCTTGATGACGGCCTACTGCCTCAATCTGCCCTGGCTGGGCGACCAACCCACGGCCACGCCGGAAGCCTGTCTGGCTTCAGGGGCAGAGTTGTTTTTAGTGAATCAGAATGATCCGCTGGCAGAAGCCTTGCAACGGCATCCGGCCTTCCGGGAAGTCTCCCCGCTCCCCTCCCGGAAATCTCCCCTGCCCGTGGTGGTGTTTCATGGCCCACCCCAACCACCGCCGCAGGGCAACCCCTGGGCCGGGGCAAAGCACAACACTCAGGCCGCGCCCATGCCCACAGCCAGCCCCCGCCGGGCCGGCCATCACTGGCCGACAAAGAAGGTGTTGGTGCGGTAATAATCCGTCACCGCCCAGAGATTGAACGGCGTGACACTGCGGCCGAATTTCAGATATTCCACGTGGCCATCGTGAAACGCAAAATTGGAGCCCCCGCCGGCCCGGTTGCTGCGATCCGACATGTGGCGGCTGTGCTCGATTTCGGTGTTGTCATTCCCGGCCACGCTTTCCAGAAAATCCATGAAATAATGGCCCGAGCTGTTCTCCTTTTCCCCAAACACAATCGTCTGCGACGATTTGACGATCACCGAATCCCGGAAGGCATTGGTGGCCATCAACCGGCTGATCTGGTTGAAATCCGTGGTCTTGTACGTGAACGCATACCAGTCATTGAACCCGTTGATCATGTAGCTCCGCGGCGCCGCGTCCGGCGAATTGGGATTGGCCGTGTACTGGCTGCGCGGCGTGTCCGGCCCGTCACTGGGACAAACCAAGACTTTCAAGTTGTAGTAATAAGGATGCAGCTTGGTGGGCCAGGCCCCAGGTATCATCCGCGGCGGCACATAATCATCGTTGTCGTCCGTGTACATCCGCAACGCCAGTGCCAGTTGCTTCATGTTGTTGTTGCAATAAATCCGCTTGCCGGCCTCCTTGGCCCGCGCCAGCGCCGGCAGCAGCATCGCTGCCAGCAGAGCGATGATGGCAATCACCACCAGCAATTCAATCAACGTGAAGGCCCCTGCCTTCCTTGTAACCGTAAGCTGCCGTGAAACGTCTTTACTCATACAAGTCGCGGTGTTGGATCCGTCCGAATAATTCATCCGGCACAGCGTCCAATCTTTAGTTGTAACATGAAACGAGCCATTTTCTGGTCGCTGCTGCTCGCCATCGTTGTTGGCGCGTATCTCTATTATAATGACTTTTTTCGCCAGCCTCCTATTCAAATCACCCCCACCATCCGCCCCGGCGCCACCTCCCGCCTGAACCCCGACGCCTACCCCGTCACCTTCATGCTCGATGGCAAATACGCCCTGACCTCCATCAAAGTGGTCAAAGCGGACGAAATCAAAACCAACAAATATGCCCGCCCCCTCTGGCACATGATTTCCGACTCCACCTCTGTCCCCACCAAATGGTTCATCTACGGCCAGCGCATCCAGGGCATGAAACCCAGCATCCCCCGCGCCACGCCGGAGCCGTTGCAGCCCAATGTGCCCTATCGTCTCATCGTGGAAACCAAAGATCGTCGCGGCGAGGTGGACTTCAAAACCTACGAAGTCGTCCCCCCCGCCAATTAAAGGCCACACCAGACGGACTGCGGCCTGCCCAGCGCTGCTGGCCATCCCCCTCCCCCTCCAGGCCACGGCGTCTGCCGCATGGAAAAAATGTGTAACCTTCAGGCCGCAGGCAACGTCCAATGGGGTGTAACAGTATCGTGTCGCTTTCGTTTGGGACGAAAGTTAAGACACGATTATTGGCGTTTGTCAGAACCTAACAGAAAATATGCAAAGCAAATCGCGTTCAATCGTGTCGGTGTTGTCGGTGGTCACCTTCGCCTTGGTATTCCTTGGATTCATGGCCCAGGCGGCGGACATCAACGGGACCTGGACCTGGTCCACCCCCGGACGGCAGGGCGGTGAACCCCGTAAAACCACCCTCAAATTGAAGGTCGAGGGTGAAAAACTGACGGGCACGCTCATCACGCAGAACCGCCAGGGTGAACCCCAGGAAACCGCCATCAGCGAAGGCAAGGTCAAAGGCAACGAGATCTCCTTCCAGGTGGTGCGGGAGTTCAACAACAACCGCATGGTCAGCAAGTACAGCGGCAAGGTCGAGGGCGACACCATCAAGGGCAAGATCGAGTTTGAGCGCAACGGCGAAACCATGTCCCGTGACTGGGAAGCCAAGCGCGAAGCGGAGAAGAAATAAGTTTTCGTTCCTCCCTTGCCTCGCCACACCCGCTGCCGGAAACGGCGGCGGGTGTTTTTTTCGGCGCGCGCCCCTCAGCCCGCCAGCTTTTGGTACAAGGCCACGTACTCCCGCGCCGTGCGATCCCAGGAAAAATCGGCTTTCATCCCGTTGATCCGGTAGCGGCGCAGCAGCGCCGGCTCTGCATACAGTGCCAGCGATTTGCGCATGGCCCGCGCCAAAGCCCGCGAGCTGTATTCCTGAAACTTGATGCCGTTGGCCCGGCGCGGATCATCCAGGTAGTCCACCACCGAATCATCCAGCCCTCCCGTCCGCCGCACGATCGGCACCGTCCCATAGCGCAGGCTGTACATCTGGTTCAGCCCGCACGGCTCAAACCGCGAGGGCATCAGATAAAAATCGCAGCCGGCCTCAATGCGATGCGACAACGGCTGATCAAACCCGATGCGCACCGCCACCTGTTGCGGATACCGCGCCGCCAGCCGCCGGCAGGCCGCCTCCAACACCGGCTCGCCACTGCCCAAAAAAACAAACTGAATGTCCGTGGCCAGCATCTCCTCCAGCGCGCCCAGCAGCAAATCCGTGCCCTTCTGATCCACCAGCCGCGAAATGTTGCCATACAATGGGACATTCGCCCGCTCCGGCAGGCCCATCTCCCGTTGCAACGCGCGCTTGTTGGCCGCCTTGCCGGCAAGGTTGCGCCACGAATAGGGATGCGGCAGATGCGGATTGTTCTCCGTATTCCATTCTTCGTAATCCACCCCGTTCAATATGCCGGTCAACTGCCCCGCCCGCCGCCGCAGCACGCCGTCCAACTGGCACCCAAATGCCTCGGTGGTGATCTCCCGCGCATAGCGCGGACTGACCGTGGTCAGCCAATCCGCATATTCAATGCCGCCCTTGAGAAAATTAAACGCCCCATAAAACTCGCAGCCGTCCGGCCACCAGTAGGCCGGGGGCAGGTTGGTCAGCGCAAAAAGCCGGGCATCACAAATCCCCTGATAGGCCAGGTTGTGAATGGTCAGCAACGTGCCCGGCAGATTCACCGGCGCCCCCTGCTGCCGTTGATGATGCACCAGCGGCGCGGCCAGCGCCGTCTGCCAGTCATGCAAATGCAACACCTCCGGCCGCCACGGCAGATAATTGGCCAGATGCACCACCGCCTTGGAAAAAAACAGGTAACGCTCCGGATTGTCCGCATATCCCTGGCCGTGCTCGGTATAAATGCCCCCTCGATCAAACAAGTCCGGCCGGTCAATCAAGTAAATGGTGAGATGCTTCTCGGGCTCCCGATAATACACCTGCCCCCCCTGCCGTCCCTCCCCCCAGGGCACCTCCAGCCACCAGTCCAGCCTTTGAATGTCCCCAAAGCGCTCCCTCACCCCCCGATAGAGCGGCGCCACCAGCCCCACCTCATGCCCCTGCCGCGCCAGCGCCTTGCCCAACGCCCCCACCATGTCGGCCAGCCCGCCGGTCTTGGAATAAGGATGGATTTCGCTGCTGGCGAGGAGGATTCTCATGCCGGGGGAGCTAGGCGGTCCTGGCCAAGATACCCGCGCAACGCTTCCGGCACCAGCACAGTGCCATCAGCTTGCTGATGGGTTTCAAGGAGCGCCACAAACAGCCGCGCCAGGGCCGTGCCGCTCCCATTGAGAATGTGCGGAAAAATATTCTGCCCCGTCTGGCTCTTGTAACGCAGATTCATCCGCCGCGCCTGGAAATCCTCGCAATTCGAGCAACTGGACACCTCCAAATACGCCCCCTGGCCCGGCGCCCACACCTCAATATCATACGTCTTGGCGCTGGCAAAACCCATGTCCCCCGTGCACAACAGCACCACCCGGTAATGCAGCCCCAGCCGTTGCAGCACCGTTTCCGCATTGCCCACCATCCGCTCCAGCTCGTCATAGCCACTCTCCGGCTTGACGATCTTGATCAGCTCCACCTTGTCAAACTGGTGCACCCGGATCATCCCCCGCGTCCCCACCCCCGCCGCGCCCGCCTCCGCCCGGAAACACGGACTGTACGCGCAATAGTAGAGCGGCAGCTCCTCCTCCCGCAGAATTTCCTCCCGGTGAATGTTGGCCACCGGCGCCTCCGCCGTGGGCAGCAAATACAACCGCCCCAGCGTGCTGTCGTCCAACCCCTCCCGCACCGCGTAGGCCTGATCCTCAAACTTCGGAAATTGCCCCACCCCAAACATGCAATCGCGGCTGATGATGTACGGCGGCGATACCTCCGTAAAACCATGCTCCCGCGTGTGCAGCTCCAGCATGAACTGAATCAGCGCCCGCTCCAGCCGCGCCCCGGCCCCGGTGTACAACAAAAAACCGCTGCCCGACAGTTTGGCCCCCCGCTCAAAATCCACCAGCCGCAGGCTCCGGCACAGCTCGATGTGATCCCGCGGTTTGAATTCGAACGCCCGCTTCCCCCCCCACTCCCGCACCACCGGGTTATCCGCCGCGCTCCGCCCCACCGGCACACTGGCATGCGGCAGATTGGGCAGCCGCACCAGCACCGCATCCCGCGCCTGGCTGGCGGCCTCCGCCTCCTTGTCCAAGGCCGCGATGCGATCCCCCAGCTCCCGCGTCTCCGCCTTCCGGGCCTCGGCCTCGGCGGTTTTCTTTTGGGCCATCAGGGCCCCGATCTCCTTGGAAACCCGGTTGCGCTGGGCTTTGAGCGCCTCGACTTCCGCCAGCGCCTTCCGCCGCTTCTCATCCCACTCCAACACCTCGGCCACCCGCGCCTCATCCCCGCCGCCGCGGGTCGCGAGCCGTTCACGCACCCAATCCGGGTTGTCCCGGATGCTCTTGATATCCAGCATTGTTAAATTGTTAGAAAGCCCGCCACAGCGGCGCAAGCAGAAAGGCATAAACCCCTCATAAAAGGGCGCGTGTCCAGTCATGCAGTTGGCCCCGCCGGCCTTGACCTCCCGCTCCCCCGCGGCGGTCTGCCTCCCGCCTCCGTCATGGACACCGCCGCCAGGGCTTGGTATCATCCCCTCCATGCGGCGCTATCAACAATTCATCGGTGGTGAATGGGTGCCTTCCGCCAACGGAGCCGTCCTGGTTACCCGCAATCCGGCAGACACTCGGGAAATCGTGGCTGAATATGCCGCCGGCGGCCAGCCCGATGCCCGGGCCGCCATCGAAGCCGCCCAAAAGGCCGCCCCCGCCTGGGGCGCCATGACCCCCGTGGCTCGTGGCCGCATCCTCAGCACCGCCTCCAATCTCCTGGATGCCCGTAAAAAAGAACTGGCCGCACTCCTCACCCGCGAGGAGGGCAAAACGCTGGCCGAAAGCACCGGTGAAGTGCAGCGGGCGGTGGACATTTTCCGCTTCTACGGCGGCCTGAGTTACACGGTGGGCGGCCACACCATCCCCCACGATCTGCCCGGCAATTTCCTCTACACCCGCCGCGAGCCGCTGGGCGTGGTGGCCCTCATCACCCCCTGGAACTTCCCCATCGCCATCCCCGCCTGGAAACTGGCCCCCGCCCTGCTGGCCGGCAACGCCGTAATCCTCAAGCCGGCCTCCCAGGCCCCCGCCATGGCCATGGAGCTGGCCCGCGCACTGGCTGAAGCCGGCCTCCCCAAAGGCGTGCTGAACGTGGTCACCGGCGAGGGCCGCGCCGTCGGCGCCGAGCTGGCCGATCATCCCGCCGTGGCCGCGCTTTCCTTCACCGGCTCTTATTCCGTCGGCCACGCCATCTATCAACGCCTGGCCCTGCGCATGGCCCGCGCCCAGATGGAAATGGGCGGTAAAAATCCCACCCTCGTCCTGGCCGATGCCGACCTCGACCTCGCCGCAAATCTCGTCGTCAAAGCCGGCTTCGGTTTGACCGGCCAGGCCTGCACCGCCACCAGCCGCGTCATCGTCGAAAAAACCGTGCTGCCCGCCTTCATGGAAAAACTTGTAGCCCGCACCGCCGCCCTCAAAGTTGGCCCCGGTGACGCCCCGGGCGTGGACATGGGGCCGGCCGTCAGCGCGGCCCAGCTCGAGTCCAATCTGGCCTACGTGCGCGGCGCCGTCGCCGAGGGCGCCACCTTGATTTATGGGGGCGAACGCCTGCAGGACGGGGAGCTGGCGCATGGCCATTTCATGCAGCCCACCATCCTGGCTGGCGTGAAACCCGACATGCGCATCGCCTGCGAGGAAGTCTTCGGCCCCGTCCTGGCCGTCCTCGCCGCCGAGGATTTTGAGCACGCCCTGGCCCTCGCCAATGGCGTGGACGTGGGCTTGAGCGCTTCCCTGGTCACGCGCGATTTGAAGAAAGCCATGCTCTATGCCGAGCGCATCCAGGCGGGCGTGGTCAAAATCAATCAAATCTCCACCGGCCTGGCCCTCCAGGCGCCGTTCGGCGGCGTCAAAAAATCCAGCACCGACTCCTTCAAAGAACAAGGCCCCGGCGCCCTGGATTTCTACACCCGCATCAAAACTGTCTATCTGGATTACTCGGTCTAGCTCCACCCTGACCCGGCCCCCGGCCGAAAAACGCAGCGGCGGAGCCAGGGGCCGCTTCCGCAAACTTGCCTCTTCCTCGCCGCCCTGCTAAGCAGGGCGTATGTTCTCCATGTTGCGCAGCCCCCGTTGGCGACTCTTCTGGATAATCATTCTCTGGGGCAGCCTTCTCCCCGGCCGGGCGGCCGGGCTGGCCCGCGATTTCCGCCAGCCGCCTCCCACCGCCCAACCATGGGTGTATTGGTTTTTCATCAACGGCAACATCACCCGCGAGGGCATCACCGCCGACCTCACCGCCATGAAAGAGGCGGGCATCGGCGGAGTCATCCTCATGGAAGTGGACGTCGGCGTCCCCGCCGGCCCCGTCCATTTCATGGGGCCGGAATGGCGGGCGCTCTTCAAACACGCCGTGCGCGAGGCCGAACGCCTCGGGCTGGAAATGGCCGTCAATGTGGGTCCCGGTTGGACCGGCAGCGGCGGCCCCTGGGTGCCCGTCGAGCAATCCATGCAACACGTGGTCTTTGCCGAAACCAACGTCACCGGCGGCCGCCGTTTCGAAGGCCGCCTCCCCGTGCCCGCCCCCCAGCCGCCTGTCTTTGGCCTGCCCCGGGAATTAGAAGCACCCCGCGCCGCCTACTACCGCGATCTTGTCCTGCTGGCCGTGCCCGCTGACACGCCGCGCGCCGGGAATGATGAGTTACCCGAAAAAGCCTTGTATTTCCGCATGCCCTTTTCCTCCCAGCCCGGCGTGAAGCCCTACCTGGCCGGTGATTTTTTGGCTCCGGCCACCGGTCTGCCGCTGACGCAAATCCTGGACCTGTCCGCCCATCTTCAGCCCGATGGCCGGCTGACCTGGGACGCCCCGCCGGGCCAGTGGCGGCTCCTGCGCTTCGGCCTCCGCACCACCGGCGCCAACACCCGCCCCGCCCCCCCGCCGGGCATCGGTTTCGAGTGCGACAAGTTTGACCGCGCAGCCGTCAAGGCCCATTTCGATCATTTCGTCGGCGGCCTCCTGCGCGAGCTGGGCCCGCTTCCCCGCCCCCGCCGCGCCGGCTGGACGATGCTGCACCTGGACAGTTGGGAGATGGGCGCGCAAAACGGCTCAGCAGCCATCCTGTCCGAATTCCTCCAGCGCCGCGGCTACGACGCCCGCCCCTGGCTGCCGGTGCTGGCCGGTTGCGTGTTGCAAAATCGCGGAGACACAGAGCGTTTTCTCTGGGATTGGCGCCAGACCGCCCAGGAATTGGTGGTGGAAAACTACGCCCGCTACTTGCGGGAACTGGGCCGCGCCCACGGCTTCCAACTCTCCATCGAACCGTATGACATGAACCCCTGCTCAGACCTCACGCTGGGCGGCGTGGCCGATCTCCCCATGGGCGAGTTCTGGGCGGAAGGTCTGGGATTCAACGCCGCTTACAGTTGCCTCGAGGCCGTCTCCATCGCCCACACCCAGGGACGCTCCCTCATCCCAGCCGAGGCATTCACCGCCGACAAACCAGAGGGCTTCTCCCTCCACCCGGCCGCCATGAAGGCCCAGGCCGACTGGGCCTTTTGCCTGGGCATCAACCGCCTGGTGTTTCACCGCTTCGCCCACCAGCCATGGCCTCAATACGCGCCGGGCATGACCATGGGCCAGTATGGCGCGCATTATGAGCGCACCCAAACTTGGTGGCCCATGGTGGAGGCGTGGCATGCCTACCTGGCCCGCTGCCAGGCCCTCCTCCAACGCGGGCGGCCCGTCGCCGACATCCTTTACCTCGCCCCGGAAGGCGCGCCACTCGTCTGGCAGCCGCCCCCGTCCGCCCTGGCCGGCACGGCCTTCCTCCCGGACCGCCGGGGCTACAACTTCGCCGGCTGCGCCCCGGAATTATTGTTTGGGGCCCGCGTGCAAAACGGCCGACTCATCCTCCCCAGCGGCGCAGAGTTTCGCCTCCTTGTCCTGCCCGAACATGGCCTCATGACCCCCCGCCTGCTCGCCCGGCTGCGCGATTTGGTCCGAGCAGGCGCCACTATCATGGGGCCGCCCGTGGAAGCCTCGCCCAGTCTAAGCCCAGACGCCCACCCGGAGCGCCTCCGCGAATGGGTGCATGAATTGTGGGGACCGCATCCCGTCCCCGGGCAGCCGCGCCCCGTGGGCCGGGGTCAAGTCATCCCCACCGACCGCCAGCGCTGGCGCAACGCCTACGCCGCCGCCACCCAACCGCCTGCACCCTGGCCCGCCGCAGCGCGCTGGATTTGGTATCCTGACGGCGAGCCACACCAGGCCGCCCCGCCCGGGCGTTGCCATTTTGAGCGCGCCTTCGTTTTACCGCATGGCATCTCCGTGACCCAGGCCTGGCTCCGCATCACCGCCGATAATTCTTTCACCGCCCAGCTCAACGGCCAGCCCCTCGGCAGTGGCGACAACTTCCATCTCCAATATGAATTTGCCGCGACCCCCGCCCTGCGCCCCGGCACCAATGTCCTCCAGATCACCGCGGAAAATGCCGGCGACACCCCCAACCCCGCCGGCCTGCTCGCCGCCCTGCTGCTTCGCCTGGGCCACGGCGAAGAGCAGCTCATCGTCACCGATGAACAATGGCATGCCGCCTTGGGCTTGCCCTCCGCCCAGAACCCGCGCCCCGCGCGCGTATTGGGGCCGCCGGGCATGGCGCCCTGGCCCAAAGCCGGTCAGCAGCGGCCGGCCAGTGCCCTGCCCAGCCTCTACGGGGATTACGCCCAGGCCGCCGCCGTCCTGCAACGTCTGGGCCTCCCCCCTGATTTCGAGGCAGATGCCCCGCTGCGCTACACCCATCGGCAACTGCCCGAGGCCGAAGTTTATTTTGTGGCCAACCCGGCTCGCACCGCCGTCACCGCCCGCTGTTGGTTTCGCGTCCACGCGCGGCGCCCCGAGCGTTGGGACCCCAAAACCGGCGCGCAGCAACGGCTCACGGAATATCACGAGGAAGCCGGCCGCACCACCCTTGCGCTCACGCTCGGACCGGAGGAATCCTGCTTCATCGTCTGGCAAAAAACCTGGACCGCCCCGCAGGCGGCCCGCCGGGCCGACGCAGGCCGGCCGGCATTGGCCATCGAAATCGGCGGCCCGTGGCAGGTGCGGTTTCAACCGGGCCGCGGCGCGCCGGAGTCCATCACCTTGGAACAGCTCATGGACTTGTCGCAGCATCCTCTCCCCGGCGTGCGGTTCTTCAGCGGCCTGGCCACCTACCAAACCACCCTGCACTGGCAGCCCCCCTGGCCGGGCGCGCAGGCCACCTTGGATCTGGGCCGCGTGGCCGTCATGGCCCGCGTGCGCGTCAACGGCCGCACCGCCGGCGTGGCGTGGCATCAACCTTGGACTGTGGATTTAACGCCGGCGCTGCAACGCGGCACCAACCAGATCGCAATCGAAGTCGCCAACCTGTGGCTGAACCGCTTGATCGGCGATGAACAGCTCCCGCCAGACGCAGACTGGCACCGTAACGGCAGCCTCAAGGAATGGCCGGCGTGGCTCCGCCAAGGCCGGCCCAGTCCCACCGGCCGCGTGGCGTTCGCCACCTGGCGCCACTGGCAAAAAGATTCGCCCCTTCCGCCCTCGGGCCTCCTGGGTCCGGTCACCCTTCGCGTGCAATAAACCACCGGCCACCCGCCAAAAGGCCAGAGTGGCCCCCAACAAATACCCCCTTGCCTCGCTTGACAGGGAGGATTCGGGGGCGTTTATTGGTTATTGGAGTCTTAAACATCAGCCGGACACGCTTATGATTTTGCGCAGCCGCTTTGGGCGTTTCTCCGCCGGGGCGGGGGGAATGTTTTTGCTGGCCGCCAGCCTAGCCCTGGCGGTCCCTCCCGTGCCGGTTATCACCGCCATCAAACCGACCCGCACCAATATCCTCGTTGAAATCCAAGCACCGGTGGGCTTCCGCGAAATCACCCTGGAAGGCCGCGCCCGCTTTGGCCGCGGCACCTGGGAACCGCGCGCGGTGGTGCGCACCGACGGCGGGGGCGGACGGCTCACCGTCTCCCTGCCCCCGGGCAGGTCCATGGAAATGTTGCGCGTCAAGGCGCGCCCCCAGGCGGCACTGCCGGACAATTTCTACACCGGCCAGACCAATTTCTCCGGCCCGGCCGAGACGGAAGTGAACACCTACGGCGGCCCGATGATCTACACCTCCACCGGCATGGGCGGCATCGAAGTGCGCACCCCCACCGATATGGACACCGGCGGCCAGCCCCGCGAAGTCGTCGAGTCCGACATCTGGAAAATCCGCGGCGCAACACTTTACTACTTCAACCAAAACCGCGGCCTGCAAATCGTGGACCTGCAAAATCCGGATGCGCCCCGGTTGCGGGGCACCTTGTCCCTGCCGGCGGTCGGCGAGCAGATGTACGTGTTAAATGACACTTATGCCGTGCTGCTGGTCCGCGAAACCTGCGAGAGCGGCAGTTACCAGAGCGGCCAGGTGCTGGTGGTCAATGTGGCCGGCTCCACCCCCTCCCCCGCCGCCACCGCCCCTGTGGCCGGGCGCCTGCAGGAAAGCCGCCTGGTGGGCACCGCGCTCTATGTCTCCAGCTCCGTGTACCGCCCCGTCACTGGCACCACCAACACCCAGTGGGAATACGGCACCATGGTGGAATCCTTCGACTTGGCGGACCCCGCCCGGCCCCTCCGCCGCACCCAGCTCTGGTTTGCGGGCCAGAGCGATGACGTCGTGACCGCCACCGACACCTTCCTCTTCGTGGCCCATCGCAGCCGTGAAAATTTCCAGCGCTCCGTCCTCCATGTGGTGGACATCACCGCCCCCAACGGCCAGATGCAGGAATTCGCCTCCCTCCAGCCCGCCGGCCATCTCAAGGACAAATTCAAAATCCATTATCACGGCGGCATCCTGACCACCGTGGCCGAGGATTGGACGCCCACCCCCACCAACCGCATGCGCACCCGCCTCGAAACCTGGCGCCTGCCCGATCCCCGCAGCGCCGGCCCCTTGGGCATCGCCAAACTGGGCGAAGTGATCCTCGGCTACAACGAATCCCTCCACGCCACCCGCTTCGACGGCACGCGCGCCTATGTCGTGACCTTCTTCCAGGTGGACCCGCTCTGGGTGGTGGACTTGTCCGACCCCGCCCGTCCCCGCATCGCTGGCGAGCTTGAAGTGCCCGGCTGGTCCACCTACATCGAGCCGTTGGGCGACCGTCTGGTGGCGGTGGGCTGGGAAAACAGCCGCGTCGCCGTTTCCCTCTTCGATGTCAGCAATCCCGCACAGCCCCGCCTGCACAATAAAATCCTCCTGGGCGAGTACGCCTCCTGGAGCGAGGCCAACCTGGATGAAAAAGCCTTCACCGTCCTGCCGCAAGCCGGCCTGATCCTGGTCCCTTACGGCGGCTTGGTCTCCAACGGCTACGCCCAGCGCGTCCAGTTGATTGATCTGCGCCAGACCAATCTTGTCCAGCGCGGCGTCATCGAGCACCAAATGCAGCCCCGCCGCGCCACTCTCTACCAGAACCGCATCCTCTCCCTCTCCGGCTGGGAGCTGCTGACGGTGGACGCCGCCGACCGCGATCATCCCCGGGTCACCGCTTCCCTCGAACTTTCCTGGCCCGTCTCCCGCCTTTGGGTGGCCGGCTCCCATCTGCTCCAGTTGTTTGACCGCCGCAACTACTACAGCGGCAACCCGAACGACCAGCCCGTCCTGCGCGTCTCCACCCAGGCCGACCCCAATCGCGTCGTGAACCTGTTGCGGCTCTCCGCCTGGCCCGTGGTCGGCGCCACGTTGCGCAACGACCGGCTTTACCTCCTGCAAACCCCCTCCGATGGTTATTGGTGGCGCGGGTATGCGGCAACCGATTCCCCCGCCGGCACTGACAGCAACTTCAAACTCACCGTCATTGACCTCGCCGCCCTGCCACAGCTCCAGATTCTGGGCGTGTACGAGGGCAACCACGGCCACGCTGATTATGGCCAGCAATGGGAGCCGCTCTGGCTGGACCATGGCCTCCTCGTCTGGGTCAACACCCAACCCCTGCCCTATTATTACATCATGCCGGTGCTCTGGGATGGGCCCATCACCTTGGGCCGCTTTGGCTTCTGGCCCGGCCCCATCTATGGCAGCGGCGGCGGCGAGATGGTGGCCTTCGAAGTGGGCAGCCCCACCTCGCCCATTAAATGGGTCTCCTCCGTGGATTTGAGCACCAACGGCTGGCTCCAATTCAGCCGCCCGGTGGCTCAGGGTAATTGCGTCTTCCTCAGCCATGGCGCCAGGGCCTGGTCCGCGCCAATCAGCGTGCCCTCCGATTATCCCGTCGGCGAACCCGTGCCCTATGCCTGGCGGGTGGAGCAAAAGCATTATCTCTCGGTGGTGGATTTCACCGATCCCCAGGAGCCGGTGGTGCGCGCCCCGGTGAACCTCCCCGGCACGCTCATCGGCCTCTCCCACGAAGGCAACATCCTCTATACCACCGGCCCCCATTACACCACCAATGGCCTGAGCGACTACCGGCAATACGTGGACGCCGGCGCCTACGACGGCACCCAATTCCATCTGGTGGCCTCCCTGCCACTGCCCGCCGAAGCCCAGCCGCCCCGGGTGCACCAGGGCGGCGTGTTCTACCTGGAAGGCAAATACGCCCCTGACGCCAGCGCCACCACCTTGTTGGGCTGGCGCCTCGACACTCAAGGCAAATGGCAGGAATGGGGCCGCCTGAACTTCAACGGCTACCCCGAAAAACTCGTCCCGCTGGGCACGTGGCTGGGCGTGCAATCGCAAGGAAACATCGCCGTGGTGGAGGCCGCCGCCACTTTGCGCACCGTGGCCCAAAGCCGCGTCCAGGGCTGCTTCTCCCCCGCCCTGGAGGGAGCCGATGGCAACCTGCAAACCGGCTGGTTTGTGCCCCTGGACGCCTACGGTGTCCTGCGCCTGCTCCCGCTGGCATGGAGCGCCAATCCCTCGGCCATGCCCTCGCCGCGTTAAGCACACTCCAATCACCAACGGCCGGCGCGCACCGCCCCTGCCCCCGCCGGTCACTCCATCGGACCGCCGGGGGTAAATCAAACCTTTCCAGCCCGCCATGGATAATCATAATATCCACCGTTAATTAAATGGAAGAGCTGTATGAAATTCACGACTCGCCCATCCACGGGCGCGGCGGTTTTGCCCGGCGGGACATCCCCGCCGGCACCCGCATCCTGGAGTACGTCGGCGAGCGCATCTCCAAGGCCGAATCCCTGCGGCGTTGCGAAGCCCTGAACGCCTACATTTTTCATCTCGATGAGCAATTCGACCTGGACGGCCTGGTGCCCTGGAATCCCGCCCGTTTTCTCAATCACAGTTGCGATCCCAACTGCGAAGCCGTCATGGACCATGGCCGCATCTGGATCGTGGCCCGCCGCAACATCCGGGCTGGCGAGGAGCTGACCTTCAATTACGGCTACGACCTGGTGGATTACCAGGACCACCCCTGCCATTGCGGCGCGCCCAACTGCGTGGGGTACATCGTGGCCGAGGAGTTTCACCCCCTCTTGCGCCAGCGGCAGGCCCAGACCGCCGCCGCCTCCTGATCAGGCCGCCGCTCGCCGCTGCACCAGCACCCCAAAGCGCTCGCCCATGTGCTGCGGATGGGTCAGCGTCATGAACTGCCGCCGCCGCGCCGGCGTCCACTCCAGGGCCTCCCCCAGCCCCAGGGCCAGCCGCGTCAAAAACCGGCCTTGTCTCTCACAGTGCTCCGTCACCAGCCCCGCCGCCCGCCCGGCCGCTTCCAGCACCGCAAATGGGACATCCGCCGTAATGTCCTGCTCCCCCGGCCGGGCCAGCAAATCTTCCTGCAACGCATGCCGCCAGTAGGCCCGCAAAGTGCCGCGCGGCCGCCGCGGATCCACCGGCAGCGCCTGCAGCGGGCCATAATCGAATGTCACCAGCCGCCCCCCCGCCCCAAGACACGCCGCGGCCTCCTGCCACCAGCGCACTGCGGCCGGCCCCACCTCCACCGTGAAATCCGCCGGCAACACCTCCAGCACGGCCTGCGGCAAGTCAGGCGCCAGTTCTGCCGCACTCAACGGCAGCCGTGTCCAGGTCAGACCCCCGCAGCCTTCTTGCACTCCCCACTCAAACCATTCCTGCCGGGCGGCATCCCACCCCAGCCGGTGAACCGGCAGGGCGTCCAGCAGTTCATTGGCATAAATCACCCCCGCCAGCGGCCGCGGCAACTCTTCCGCCGTCCGCGCACGCCGTACCTGCCCGGCAAAGGGCGCCAGGGTCTCCTGCTGCCACGCCGCGCGCGTGTCGGACGGCTCCCACAAATAAAACATCACCCGCGCGGCCAGCTCCGGATGGCGCCGGTGCAGCGTCCCCAGCACGTCGGCCGCCAGCCGCCCGTCATGCGCGCCCGCCTCCACCACCACCAGCGGGCGGGCGGGTTCATATTCCCGCAGCCAGCCGGCCAGTTGATGCGCCAGCAATTCCCCAAACAACGGCCCGGCGCTCACACTGGTGAAGTAATCCCCCCGCCGGCCGGGAGTGTGCTCGCGGCGCTCGTAATAACCCAGGCCGGGATGATACAACACCAGCTCCATGAACCGCGCAAACGGCAGGGCGCCCCCGCCGGCGCGCAGCGCCTCCCGCACCACCTCCCGCAGGTCATTCATAAGCTTGCAGTTTCGACATTTTCATCTAATAGTATGAGGCGGGACTGACACATATCCATTTTTATGGCCAAAATTGACGCCTTTTTTAATCTGCTCCTCGAACAAAAAGCCTCGGACCTCCACATGTCCTCCGGCAATCCGCCCATGCTGCGCATCAACGGCGAGCTGCACCGGGTGGATTTCCCGCCGCTGGAGAACGACTCGCTCAAGGCCATGCTCTATGAGATCGCGCCCGAGTACAAGATCAAGGTGTTCGAGGAAACCGGCGACGTGGACTTCGGCTATGAAATCCCCGGCGTCTCCCGCTTCCGCGCCAACTTCTTCAACCAGAAAAATGGCATCGCCGCCGTCTTCCGCCAGATTCCCAGCAAGGTCCTGTCCTTCGAGGATTTCGAAAAACTCGACGCCCCCCTGCCGCCCGTCCTCAAAAAATTCTGCATGCTCCACAAGGGCCTGGTGCTGGTCACCGGCCCCACCGGCTCCGGCAAAAGCACCACCCTCGCCGCCATGGTGGATTACGCCAACAAAAACCGCCGCGACCACATCCTGACCATCGAGGACCCCATCGAGTTCGTCCACGAAAGCAAGGGCTGCCTCGTCAACCACCGCGAAGTGGGCGTCCACACCAAGTCCTTCGCCGCCGCCCTCCGCGGCGCCCTGCGCGAAGACCCCGACATCATCCTCGTCGGCGAAATGCGCGACCTGGAAACCATCGAGCTGGCCCTCACCGCCGCCAGCACCGGCCACCTCGTCTTCGGCACCCTCCACACCCAGAGCGCCGCCAAAACCGTGGACCGCATCATTGACGTCTTCCCCGCCGACCAACAAAACAAAATCCGCGCCACCCTCTCCGAGGCCCTGCGCGGAGTCGTGGCCCAAAACCTCTTCAAACGCATTGACCGCAAGGGCCGCGTGGCCGCCCTTGAAATCCTCGTCTTCACCACCGCGGTGGCCAACCTCGTCCGCGAAGGCAAAACCCACCAGATCCCCGGCATGATCCAGGTCGGCAAACGCATCGGCAACCAGCCCCTCGACGACGCCATCATGGACCACCTCAAAATGAAGCGCATCTCCCCCGACGAAGCCTTCGAAAAGTGCCTGGACAAGAAAAAGTTTTTCCCCTTCCTGTCGCCGGAACGGCAGGAGGAAGCCCGGGCCAACGGCGATGTGGAATAACCAACCCGGCCCGCCGGCCGCCCCCGCGGCCCCGCGGGCCTCCCGCTTATGCGACGCAACGAACTGGACTACATCCTCAACCGGATGCTCGATTATCATCCGGACGTCTCCGACCTCAACATCACGGTGGACAAACCCCTGCAGGTCGAGCACGACGGCGAGCTGCGGCCCATCCAAATTGATCCGCCCATCGAAAAACTCACCCCCTTCCAGACCGAAACCATCGCCCTGAACCTCATCGGCGGCAACCGCCGCCTCATGGAAGACCTGCTCCGCAGCGGCTCCTGCGATGCCTCCTACGGCGTCGAGGGCCGGGCCCGCTTCCGCGTCAACATCTTCAGCCAGCGCGGCCATTACTCCTGCGTCCTCCGCAAGCTCAACACCAAAATCCCCACCCTCAAGGAATTGGGCATGCCGGAAATCTTTTACCAGGTCGCCAAGGAAAAAACCGGCCTCGTCCTCGTCACCGGCGCCACCGGCTCCGGCAAAAGCACCACCCTCGCCGCCCTCCTCAACGAAATCAACGAAACCCGCTCCATCCACATCATCACCCTCGAAGACCCCGTGGAGTTCGTGCACCCGCAAAAAAAGGCCACCTTCAACCAGCGGGAAATGGGCAACGACTTCGACTCCTTCTCCAGCGGCCTCCGCGCCGCCCTGCGCCAGGCCCCCAAGATCATCCTCGTGGGCGAAATGCGCGACCGCGAAACCGTCGAAATCGGCCTCAGCGCCGCCGAAACCGGCCACCTCGTCCTCAGCACCCTCCACACCATTGACGCCGGCCAGACCATCAACCGCATCCTCGGCATGTTCGAGCCGGAGGAACAGGAGCAGGTCCGCGTCCGCCTCGCCGACACCCTCCGCTGGGTCATCAGCCAGCGCCTGGTGCCCAAAATCGGCGGCGGCCGCTACGCCCTCCTCGAAATCATGGGCAACAACCTCCGCACCAAGGATTCCATCATCCACGGCGAAAGCGAGGGCAAGAGCTTCTACGAAATCATCGAGGCCGCCTATCCCTTCGGCTGGCGCCATTTCGACCAGGCCTGCCTCGAAGCCTTCGAAAACAACATCATCTCCGAGGAAACCGCCCTCATGGCCGCCAGCAAACGCGCCATCGTCAGCCGCGGCATTGACAACATCAAAAAGAAACGCGGCGAAATCACCTCCGCCTACAGCGACCTGCAGATGAAAAAAACCGAGGAAAAAAAGACCGACATCCCCATCCCGCCCGTCCTCAAACTCAAATAACCTCCCATGCAACAATACGAAATTTTAACCCTGGCCGACAAACCCGCCCTCCTGGGCATCAGCACCCTCGAATGGCAGGTCCAGGTCATGGGCGTGCTCGATCAAATGGGCTACAAAGTCCACGCCGCCCTCGACCATGAGGACTTCATGACCCGCTTCACCCAGTACCAGTACCAGGTCACCATCATCGAGGAAACCTTCCATTGTGCCTCGCTCCCGGAAAATCAAAGCCTGATTTACCTCCAAAACCTGCCCATGCACCTCCGGCGGCATTCCACCGTCGTCCTCCTGACCGAAAATTACCAAACCCTCAACCCCCTTCAGGCCTTCGCCCTCAGCGTTCACGGCATCATCAACCGCTCCGACTTCCCCAACCTCGAAGGCATCCTCGGCAAAATCATCAGCGACAACGAACTCTTCCTGGCCCCCTACCGCCAGACCCAGGACCGCCTGAGCCAGGGCAAGCTCTGAGCCTCGCCGCCCCTCCCCGCGCCCCCTTCAGCTTCACTCCCCGCACCCCGGCAGCCTCCCTCGGGCTGGCACGCTGCCGCCAATGGGCTTATATTTCCCCTGATCAACCGCCCGCACAAAACATGAAAATGCCTTTATCAGCCCGTCGCTCCTGTGGCATCTTCCTGCTGGCAACCATGAGCTGGTGGTCGTTTTGGGGCTGCAATTCCGCCACACAACCGCCCAACCCGGACGGCGCCGCTGACCCCTACGCCCACGCCCGCCGCCAAATGGTCGAACACCAGCTCGCCGGTTTCGGCCGCGACATCACCAACCGCCGCGTGCTCGAAGTCATGGGCCAAATTCCCCGCCATGAGTTCGTCCCGGCCAACGTTGTGAAGGAGGCCTACGAGGACTACCCCCTCCCCATCGGCCACGGCCAGACCATTTCCCAGCCCTACATCGTCGCCTTCATGACCCAGTGCCTCGATCCCCAGCCGCAGCATCGCGTCCTGGAAATCGGCACCGGCAGCGGCTACCAGGCCGCCGTCCTTGCCCCCCTCGTCAAGGAAGTCTATACCATCGAAATCATCGAACCCCTCGCCCGCCAGGCGGAGGCCACCCTCAAGCGCCTCGGCTTCACCAACGTCACCGTCAAAGCCGGCGACGGCTACCTCGGCTGGCCGGAGCATGCCCCCTTTGACGCCATCATCGTCACCTGCGCGCCAGACCGCGTGCCCGAACCCCTCGTCCGCCAGCTCAAGGACGGTGGACGCATGATCATCCCCGTCGGCCCCCTCCACGCCCAGGAGCTTTATCTGCTCACCAAAGAAAAAGACCACGTCCGCCAGCAGGCCGTCCTCCCCGTCCGCTTCGTCCCCATGACCCGCAAATAGGAAGCTCGACTCACGCCCCAAATTCGCCGCAGGCTCCCTGCCCCTGCCCGGGCCAGAACCAGCCCGCAGCTTGACCGCTCCCCCCGGATCCCGCTCCGGGAGCACTTCGCCTCCGCACGCGTGGCCCCATGCTCTCCCCGTGGGGCGCGGCAGGCGGGACATCCCCGCCGCTGAGCTCGGCCCCGGGCTGGGGCCTGCTCTCCAAACCCTGCGCCCCGCCCAGCTTGACGCCAACACCTGACCACCTGCTTATGCAACCGGACATCCTCCTCGGTATCGCCCGTCACCTCCTGACCGCCGTGGGCGGCGTGCTCGTCTCCCGCGGCTGGACCGACCCCGCCAGCCTCGAAACCGCCGTGGGCGCCCTGCTCACCCTCGCCGGCTTTGCCTGGTCCATCTGGCACAAACGCCGCTCCACCCCGCACCCCCATGATTGAAACTCTGCTCGGACTGCTGGGCACTCTGCTGGCGCTGCTGTTCTGGTGGTGGCGCCGCCGCGCCGCCCGGCAGGCGGACCCTCTCCACCGCCATCGTTTGCGCTATGAAAACATTGACCGTGAAATGGCCTCCACGCCTCCCGGCCAGCCGGCGGCTCCCCGCCGCGGCCTGGCTGATGATCTGGATGAGCTGGAGCGGCTGTCACGCGCCCAAAGTCATCCCCGCCGATCAACTGGTGCTCCGCGTTGAAGCACATCGCCCCTTCACCGCCCCCTGCGACGGCTGGTTTCTCAGCGATGCCCTTTACCAGCGCACCCGCCGCGCCGTGGCCGACCGCATCCTTGAACTGGAAACCCAATCGCCCCCCGCCCGCCCATGACCCTCCTGGCCCAAATCCCCGTGGAACCCCAGCACCTCGCCTGGTTTCTGGCCATCCTGTTTTTTCTCGTCGCCGGCGTGAATCAACTGTTGCACCTGGCCGACCGCCTCCGCGGCCGCAAACACGAAATCGCCCCCCAACCGCTGGTGATCCAGCCCGCCCAGGAATGGGTCTCCCGCTCCGAATGTCACAACCTGCGCCTGGCCCTGGCCGCGCGCCTCGACGCCACCGAGACCGGCCTGGCCGAGCTGCGCGCCCAACTGGCCGCCGACCGCCAGGCCCTCCTGGACGCCGGCGAAGAACGCGCCCGCCGCCTTCACCAGCGCATGGATGCCCTCGGACTCAAGCTCTCCGAGGAAATCGGCGTCCTGCGCGGCGAACTCAAACGCATCCCGTGAACCTCCCGCTCCTCCTGCTCACCGCCCTGGACCGCCTCCACCCCCATCTGGCCCGCGAGGAAGTCCTCGCGCTGGAGGTCAACTCCTGGCTCGCCCCGCCCGCCACCCTCACCGAGGTGCGCCACACCCTCCGTCACTTCGAGCGCCTCGGCTGGGCCGTGGGCGTCCGCGCCGCTGCCGGCCACACCCTCTGGAAAATCACCTGCGCCGGACGCGCTTCCCTGGCCGAGCAGGAGCTGGGCCTGTAATCCCCTTTTCCGCCCCTGCTTGAAATGACGGCGGCCCCGTGGTACATTACCCTCGCAGCTCAACCGGGGGCGTACTGGTTTCGACCTGGTCGAGACGCCGGAAGTGGCATGCCGAGGATGATCCGTTGGCCTCGTTAATCACCGGATCAACACGAACAAGTGCCAACGAAGAATTGGCCCTCGCGGCCTAATTGAGCCGCGACGTCCCCCGCTGGACGCCTGCTACGGCAGCGGGACGCCACAGCAGGCTGGGGCAGAAGCGGTGCCGACGCGCTGATGCCTGAGACTCTTTCTGCCGGCTGGGCCGGCGGTGGGTTGCCGAAAGCCACACCACCGGCTGAAACTCCCTTTCGGCTAAGCATGTAGTCACGACCGGGGAATCGGTCAGGGACGCGGGTTCAACTCCCGCCGCCTCCACCATTTTCCACCTCTCGCCCCAGCCGGCCGCCAGGCCGGCTGGTTTATTTAATGCCCAACCGGTGCTGGATTTCCTCCAGCGTGATCCCTTTGGTCTCGGGCATGATAAAGATCACCCAGGCCAACTGCCCCACCATGCACAAAGCATAGAACAAAAACGCATGCCCGCCCGAAACATCGGCAATCAGCGGAAACGTCCACGAAATCAGCGCCGCCATGATCCAATGGGTAAAGCTCCCCAGCGCCTGCCCCCGCGCCCGCACCCGGTTGGGGAAAATCTCGCTGATGAACACCCAGATGACCGCCCCCTGCCCAAACGCGTGCGAGGCAATGAACACCACCAGCGCCCCCAGCAGCAGCTTGCCGCCCGTCCCGGAGTAAAAAGAATACGCCGCCACCAGCAGGCTCATAATGTACCCCACCGACCCCACCAGCATGAGCTTCCGCCGCCCAAACCGGTCAATCACCGCCATCGCCGCCATCGTGAACACCAGGTTGGTGAATCCAATGATCACCGACTGCCACAACGCATCCACGCTGTCATACCCCGCCATCTTGAAGATGTGCATGGTGTAATAAATCACCGCGTTGATGCCCGAAAGCTGGTTGAACATCGCGATCGCCACCGCCAGCAATATCGGCTTGCGGTATTTCCGGCAGAAAAACGGCTCCTTCTCCACCCCGCTCCCCGTAGCCAGGGACTCCTGGATCTCCCGCACCATCGCCTCCGCCACCCCCGGCTCCTCCCCGCACCGCACCAGCACCTCCACCGCCTCCCCCGCCCGCTTCTGCGCCACCAGCCAGCGCGGGCTTTGCGGCGTAAAAAACAACAGCGCAAAAAACAGCGCCGACGGCGCCGCCATCACCCCAAACATCCACCGGCAGGTGGCCGGCCCCAGATTCAGACTCCCGATGAGGTAGTTGGAAAAATAGGCCAGCAGAATGCCCAGCACGATGTTGAACTGCGTAATCGCCACCAGCCGCCCCCGGTACCGCGCCGGCGAAATCTCCGCGATGTACATCGGCGATACCACCGACGCCCCGCCCACCGCCAGACCCCCAATAAAACGGAAGATCACAAAGGACGCCCAGCTCCACGCCAGCGCGCAACCCACGCTGGTCACCAGAAACAGCACCGCCAGCGCAAACAACACCTCGCGCCGCCCGTAACGATCCGCCGGACGCCCCACCACCACCGCCCCCACTATCGTCCCCAGCAGCGCGCTGGCCACCGTGAACCCCTGCATGAAACTCCCCAGCCGCTCCGCCGACACCCACGTCACGTGCGGCGCCAACGCCTGGGTGATTTGCGCCACAAAACCCTCCCGCAGCCAGTCCGTCGTGCCCGAAATGACGGCGGTATCAAAACCAAACAACAATCCCCCCAGCGCGGCCACCAGCGCGCTGAAAAACAAGTAGCGATTCAATTTCATGGATGCGCGCATTGGAGCCGGACCGGCCGAAAAAGGCAAGCCTCGGTCTTGCCCTCAGCCAGAAGCATCAAATCGGTGGAAAAAACAAAATCTCGCACGCCCCCCTGCCGCGCCTCAAGGCGCGGCGGGCGGGGGCCGGGGCGTAAAATCCACCCGCAGGCTCGTCAGCACCCCATGCGCCACATACGACCGCCCCGCCCCGCCCCAGGCCTCGTCAAAGTGATAAAACACATAGTTCAACCCGGCCACCACCCGCGCACCAAATCGCCGCGTCAACCCCGCCTGCGCCACGTGGCTGGTGAATTCGCTCCCCAGCGGCAGTCCCTCGGCGCCCCGGGGCTGGCGGTAATCCGCCTGCGTCAACGCATAGCCCGCATTCACATCCGTCGTCCGGCTGAGCAGGTACGTCATCCGGTTCATCACCGTCCACGTAGTCCCCCGCCACGGCGCAATCGCCGCAAAGTCCGCCGCATAAGCCGCCGTCTTGCTGTCCGTCCACGCCAGCGTGGACGACGCATAAAACCGCGGATGCGGCGTCAGCGTCAGCGTGGCGCTGAAGGTATGACCGCGGCTCACCGCCGTCTGCAGCCCGCCACCGGGGGAAACATCCCACGGCAATTCATCTGTGGCGCTGAACCAGTCGGTCACGCGATGCCGGTAACCCAGGGTGACCTTCACCGTTTTATGCGCGCGCCATGCCAGTTTGGCCTCCCATTCATCCGTCATATCCCGCCGGCGGGTGATGAAGGCCGAGTAGCCGTCGTTGGGAAATCCTCCCGCGCTCATGAAGGTGATGTCCTCCGGGTGATGATAGTGATTATAACGCTCGCGCCGCCGAAAATGACCCGTGAACGAAAACCGGCTCCACGGCGACACACTCAGGCCCGCCCGATAATCCCGCTGATCCGCCGAGGCATCGGTGCGGCGGCCAAACTCGTAAAAATTGCCCGGCCCGATGAACTCTTGCTGCTCCAAACTCTCCTGCCGGAAACGCGCATCCGCAAACCACACCGTATGCGGGATCGCCGTCAATCGCAGCCCCACATCCTCGCTGAGCGACACCCGGTCATGCGTGGCGTTGATCCACGCCGTTTGCGCAAACACCGGCACCCCCTCGTCCAAAATTACGTGCCCCAACCCCTCCTGGCTCTGCCATTCCGGCTGCACCCCCGCCGCCACCGTCAGATGCCGCCACGGCCTGAGCTGCACATTCGCGTTGGCCACGTGCGACTCCTGCCGCAACGTCAGATGGTTGAACGACCAGAACTTGTCATCCGGCCACGGCCCCGGCGCCGGCGCCACCAGGCTCGGCGGCAGATACGTCACCCCCTGCTCATGGTTGGCCCGCGCATCATACGTCTGGTACAGATAACCCACCGCCCCAAACAACCAGGGACGAATCTGCCGCTCCACCTGCAACGTATTGACCGCCTGAAAACTCCGCAGTTGCTCCACGATCCGCGCCACCTTGTCCGGCCCGTCCTTCCCCGCCACCAGCGTGGCCAGCTCCCGCTCATGCTGCAGCCGGGAAAACTCCACCCGCAGCGCCTCGCTCATCTGCCACCCGCGCCACGCGTGCGCCGCCTCCAATCGCACGACGTGCGTCCCTTCATCCTGCCGTTTCCACGCCGGATATATCCGCCGCACCTCCCCCGCCCCATCCGTCACATCCCCCCACTGGGTCAGCGCCGTGTCGCCCTGCCGGTAACGATACTCATACCCCACCGTCACCTGCGGCCCGCGGGACCGCCTCAATCCGGCCTCAATCCACGCCCGGCCAAGGTCCAGTTTCAATTCCCGCCCCAAACTCCACGCCTCGCTCGCCAGCCCCCCATAATACCCGCCCGCATCGTCCTCATAGCGCCGATATTGCTCCATGCCCGCCCGCACATAGCCCAACCCCGGACGGCTCAGCGACAACCGCGCCGCATACTCGGGCGTGCCCGCCACCGCGCGGGTCTCCACCTCAATCAACGTCCCATTCGTCAGGCGCTGCGCATAACTCAACTCCTGCACCCCGCCCCACACCCCCTCCCGCTGCCCTGTGTGTTCACGAAATAGATTTTGCCGCCCCCCCACCCATAGCCCGCCCGCTGTGGTGGTTAGCGTCAAACGGGGAGCATACGCCAGCGCATCGGCCGTTTCATCCCACGCGGCCCCCTGGTCAATCCACGCCCGAATCAGCGCCAACTCCTGCGTGCTCACCGGCGGCGCCTTGCCCGGCGGCGGCATCTCCATGTCCGGCACCAGGCCGGCAATGTAATGCACCAGCGGGCTTTGCGCGCTGTTGCCGGGAATCACCGCCCGGCCCTCCGCCCCCCCGCGCAACAATGCCTCCCGCGTCATGAGACTGAAATCACTCTTCGGCCGCTCATTGCCGTGACAGCGCAAACAGGAGCGATCAAAAATCGGTTTGATGTCCCGCAGGTAATCCACCTTGAACGCCACCGGCGCCGGCAGCCGCGCCAGCTCCGGCCCCGCCGCCGCCGCCAGCAGCGCCCCGGCCCACAGCCCCAGCAGATGGAGATGACGCGCCATGTCAGTACCTCAGGCGGGGGTTTAGGTTTGAGCCATGCACCGCGCTATGGCAGCCGGCCGACCAGCAGGTGCCCTGCCGCAAATAGGCCCCGTGGGGCACCTTGCCAATGTAGATGTCCCCCGCCGCCCCCGGCCCGGGGGTTTGGGCATGGCATTTCAAACAGAGATTGGCATCGCGCTCCAGCAACAGCTTCGCCGCCACCGTCCCGTGCGGACGATGGCACACCGTGCAGCCCTCGCGCAGCGCCTCGTGCTCAAACACATGCGGCTTGCTCTGCTCCTGATGGCACCCCGCACACTGTTGATTCACCCGTGCCATCGCCAGGCCCCCGGCGGCCTTCATGATGTCGCGCCCGTGCGGATCATGGCATTGCACGCAATTCATCCGCCCCTCCAGCACCGGATGATGCGACGGCAGCCGAAACTCCATCTCGATGTCCTTGTGACACGCCAGACACGCCGCCGGATCCTTGCCCGGATTCACAATGTTCTGGCGCCCGCCCCCCTGCGCAATATGCAGGCTGCCCGGCCCGTGGCACGCCTCGCAACTCGTCTGACCGGCCAGCGGCGCCCCGGCAAAGTGCACCCGCGCATGAGGACTCAGCGGAAACTGCTGCACCAGGTTGGAATGGCAATCGGCGCAGGCGGCATTCCCCACAAAGCTGGCGCCCGGAATGTCCGGCGGCCGCACCACCGCCCGCTCCACCGAGGCGCACGAAACCAAAAAAGACACCACCGCCCCACCGGCGGCGGCCGCCAGGGCCATGTGGACCCATCGGGAACAAAACGATCTGCTGCGCCAATAAATCATCATGCCCCGCCCAAATGCTAAGTGACCGGCTGCTGGGTTGGAACCGTTGAAACATAGCTTTGAACCCACCTGCGCCAAATTATTTTTGACCGCCCCTGACCCCAACGACGCCGGAGGGAAAAAGCCGTTTGCACTGCGCCCCCCGATCCGCCCCCGCAAATCTTCCCCCGCCTTCCGGCCTTTAATCTTTCCCGCAAAGCCCGGCCGTGTTAGCTTGCCTGTCAGCGGGCGACACCATCCCCGCCGTATTTCAAGCGCATGTTGGCAATACGCATCATACCGTGTTTGGATGTTCACGCCGGCCAGGTCACCCGTGGCCAGCAATTCGGCGTGGCCGAAAAGGGCGGCCTGCGCAACGTCGGCGATCCGGTGGAGCTGGCCCTGCGCTACAACGAGCAGGGCGCTGATGAACTGGTGTTCTACGACATCACCGCCACCGCCCACGGCCGCGCCACCATGATTGACGTCATCCAGCGCGTGGCCGATCAATGCTTCATGCCCCTCACCGTCGGCGGCGGCCTGCGCACCGTCGAGGACATGCGCGCCATGCTCAAAGCCGGCGCCGACAAGGTCAGCATCAACTCCTCCGCCGTGGCCAACCCCGATCTCATCCGCGCCGGCGCCGAAAAATTCGGCAGCCAGTGCATCGTGGTGTCCATTGACGCCCGCCGCGTCCCGGGCGAGGAGCGCTGGGAGGTGTACGTGGCCGGCGGACGCAAGGCCACCGGCTGGGACGCCCTCGAATGGGCGCAGCGCGCCGTGGCCTTGGGCGCCGGCGAAATCGTCCTCAACAGCATCAATGCCGACGGCATGCAAACCGGCTACGACATCCCCGTCATGCGCCGCTTGAGCCAGCTTATTTCCGTGCCCCTCGTCGCCAGCGGCGGCGCCGGCACCCTCGAGCACATGGCCGAGGTGGTCCTCGAAGGCCATGCCAGCGCCGTCCTCGCCGCCAGTGTGTTTCACTACGGCAAGTACACCGTGGGCCAGGTCAAGGAGTACCTGGCCGCCCGCGGCATCCCCGTGCGCCCCTTGCCGTCCTTGCCCGCCCGCGCCTGACCCCACCTTGCCGCTCCGGGAGCAGCCCGCCCTCCCCCGCGTGCCGTCGAAGCTCCGCCGTGGACTATGGCGGCCATACTTCCTGCCCGCCACCGCGCCGCCGCCGACGCGATGGCACAGATCTTCCTGCCCTATCAAATCGCCTGGATTCTGGATGAATCGCGCTTGTGCCTGGCGGAGAAATCTGTGCGCATCGGCTGGACGTTTGCCGACGCCTTCAAAAACGTCCGCAAACGCCTGCTCCATCCGCGGCGTGATTATCTGTTCACCACCAAGGACGAGGCCACGGCCCTCGAATACATCCGCCTGTGCCGGCAGTTCTGCGAATGGTTTGGCGGCGCGGGGGTGATGCTCGCCCACGGCGTGGAGCGGTTGCGCGCCCCCCGGCCGGGCGCGCGGCATCCCTGGCAGGTGGAGGAGTTCAAGGCCGGCGTCATCAAGTTCGCCAACCGCTCCCGCATCCTGGCTTTCAGCTCCAACCCCAACGCCCTCCGCGCCTTCGGCGGCGATGTGGGCGTGGACGAATTCGCCTTCCACCCGCGGCCCGAGGAGCTGTATGCCACCGTCTCCGGCCGGGTCACCTGGGGCTTCGATCTCGCCCTCTGGTCCTCCCACTGCGGCAGCCAGACCCTCTTCCATCGCCTGGCCCAGGAAGCCGCCGCCGGCAAAGGCGGCTGGAGCTATTACCGCGTGACCCTGCCCGACGCCATCGCCCTGGGGCTGGTGGAGAAAATCAATGCCGCCACCGGCGCCACCTTCACCCGCGAATCCTTCGTCGAGGACTGCCGCGCCCGTGCCCGCCTCCCCGAAATCTTCGAGCAGGAATACCTCTGCCAGCCCTCCGGCGCCACCGGCGCCCTGGTGCCTTGGAGCGTCATTGAACAATGCGCCACCGAAGACCGCATCCCACGCCTCCATCTGGAGGAGGCGGAAATCCAGCATCTCTTCGGCGCCTTTGCCCCCGCCCACGCGCCCGCTAGAGGCCATCGCATTCACTCCCTGCTGGCCCAAACCCTCGGTCCGGCCGGCCAGCTCCCCAACCAGGGTTTCGCGCTGGGCTTCGATGTGGCCGCCTCCGGCGCCGGCGATCTCTCCGCCTTCTACCTCGACCGCCTCCTCCAGAACGAGGCCCGCCTCTGCGCCCTCCTCACCTGCCGCACCCAGGACTGGCATTTCCTGCAGGCCGCCCTCGCCTTTTTCATGGACAACTTTCCGCAGCTCCAAGCCGCCGGCGACGAAACCGGCCTCGGCCGCCAAATCTGCTGGGAGGCCGCGCAGCGGTATCCCGGCCGCTTTGTGCCGGTCAATTTTGCCCGCGAAAAAGCCGCCCTCGGATTTCAACTCATGCAGGAACTCACCGCCGTGCGCAAACGCTTTCCCCGCAGCGAGCCAGACGTGGGCGCGGATTTTTTCGCGCTGCGCAAGTGCTGCCGGCAGGGCCGGTGGTGCTTCCTGGAAAGTGCCAACCCCCTCAATCCCGCCTCCCACGGCGACCTGGCGTGGGCGGGCGCCCTGGCCAGCCGGGCACGGCCGGTGGCGGGTGCCGTGCAGGCGGTCATCATGGATTAAACGAAATACATGGCCGAAAACACCGGACCCCCGCGGCCCGAACCTGGAAAAATCCCCCGTAAAAAAACATTCGGGAGCGAGGGTTCCCGTCTCGTCGTAACGCCTTAAATGCCACGCTTGCCTCTGGCCAGCTCGAGGCGTGGGGTGCGCAGCAGCGTCACGTGCAGACGGGAACCCCGCTCCCGAACGCGACATTACTTTAACCTTCTTAAGAAACGCTTTGCCATGCGGAAGGAATCCGAAAATAATGTCGGCGTTTATCCTACCCCATCCACGGGCATGTCGGAATAATGGCGAATTGGCAGGCATTTTATTGATGGATATAGTGGGCGGGTTAAACTATATTGATTGTGGCCGTGGCCTGAAGACAGCTCAATCATCTGGCCTTAAGGCTGTTTCCGCAAGGCACCCCAAAGGTGTTTGAGCAGCAAGGTTGTCGTGAAAGCGCAAAGTCAAACTCATGGTGCAACCCATGCCCGTGGCGAGCCGTCACATCCCTTGCGGATGTTGATTGCGGATGACCATTCCCTGGTGCGCCGCGGCCTGCGCCAAATCCTCGCGGACGCCTTCCCCAATGCCGAGTTTGGCGAAACTTCCACCGTCCCGGAAACCCTGGCCGCCCTCCGCAGCCATCCCTGGGACCTCCTGGTGCTGGACATCAACATGCCCGGCCGCTCCGGCCTGGACGTCCTCAAGGAAATGAAGTCCGCCAGCATCAAAACCCCCACCCTCGTCATCAGCGTGCATTCGGAGGACCAATACGCCCTGCGCGCCCTCAAGGCCGGCGCCGCCGGCTACCTCAGCAAGGACACCGCCCCGGAGCAGTTCTTGCTGGCCGTCGAACGCATCCTCGGCGGCCGCACCTTCATCAGCCCCGCCCTGGCGGAGAAACTCGCCGATGAAATGCGCGGACGCCGCCAGGCCAAGTCCGCCCTCGAACGCCTCAGTGATCGGGAAATGGAAGTGCTCCGCCTCATCGGCAGCGGCCGCACCGTCAAGGAAATCGCCGGCCTCCTCTCGCTCAGCGTCAAAACCGTAAGCACCTACCGCGTCCGCCTGCTGGCCAAGCTGCGCATGAAAACCAACGCCGAACTCATGCGCTTCGCCCTCGAGGAGCGGCTGGTGGATTAACCCGTCAGATGCCGGCACAGCCGGCGCAGCCCCTCCTCCAGTCCCACCTCCTCGCGCCAGCCCAGGCCCCGCAGCCGCGTGACATCCGCCACCATGTAATCCAGCGGATCTGCCACCCCCCCCGCCGCCTCGCGCACCAGCCCCGTCCTGCCCAGCAGGCCGGCGATCATCTCCGCCATCTGCCGCACCGTCACCCCGCGGCCCGTCCCCAGATTCAACGGCCCCCCACAGCGTTGCTCCAGCGCCATCACGATCGCCAGCGCCAGATCGTCTATGTAGATGTAATCCTTGGTGCTCTCCGGCGTTTTCAACGTCACCGCCTCGCCCCGCGCCAGCCGCCGAATCAGCGCGCTGCACAACCGCTCCGGATGCTCCCCCGGGCCAAAGGGATAAAACACCCGCCCCCAGCACGCCGTGCCCCCAAACTCACGCGCCAAATCCTCCAGCGCCAGCCGCAACTGATTTTTGCATCGGGCATACAGCGTGGCCTCGTTCAACGCCGCGCTCTCCTCGGCCAGCGGCTGCCGCGCCGGGCGATACTCCGCGCAACTGCCCAGCCCCATGAAGTGCCGGCCGCCGCGCGCAAAAAACGCGCGGGCAAAATGGCGGCTCCACTCGAGCAGCCGCTCGTTCTCCGGCGACTCCAGATACACCCCTGGCGTGGTGATCCAGGCGGTGTGCAAACAGGCTTCCCACGGCGTCGCGGCCAGCTCCTCCCACGGCGGCTCCGCCAGCGTGCCCACACAGGCGCGCACCCCTTCCCGGCGCGCCAGCTCCTCCGGCAACGCCTCCCCCGGCAGCACCAGCGCCGTGATCGCGTGCCCCCGCGCCACCGCCCGCCGCAGCACCGCGCGGCCAATGAAACCCGTGGGGCCGGTCACCAGCAAATTCATGGCAGCTCGCTCAAATACGGCCACTGCCGATCCCGCTCGCTCAGGCTCGGCTCCGGAATCGGCCACGGAATCGCCAACTGGGGATCATCCCACCGCACCCCCCGCGCCAGCTCCGGATGATAAAACTCGGACATCTGATAAAACACCTCGCAATTCTCCGTCAAACATTGGAAGCCATGGGCCACCCCCCCCGGCACATACAACATCCGCCCGCTGGCCGCGCTCAGCTCGAAGGCCGCCCACCGCCCATAAGTGGGCGAGCCGCGGCGCACATCCACCAGCACATCAAAAATCACCCCCGCCGCGCAGCGGATCAGCTTGATTTCCGGATGCGGCTCCGCCTGATAGTGCAGCCCCCGCAGCCCGCCCCGGCGCCGCGTCAGCGTCAAATTGCATTGCGGCCACCGCGTGTTCAAACCCTGCGCCGCAAACTCGCGCTCGCAATACGTCCGCGCCAGAAACCCGCGCTCGTCCTCGCGCTTCTCCAGCTCGATCACCCACACACCGGGCAGTTGGGCGGGCGTGAAAATCATGGCAGCCTCAGATGATGCGCACCTCCGGGATGGGCAGGATGAACTTGCCGCCCGCCGCGCGGTAGGCGGCCTGTTGCTGCAAAATCTCCTCCGCAAAATTCCATGTCAGCAGCAGCGTGTAATCCGGCCGCCGCCGCAGCAATTCCTCCGGCGGCACAATGGGCAAATGCACGCCCGGACTCAGCCGCCCCTGCTTGTACGGACTGCGATCCGCAATGAACTCCAGTTGCCCGCGGCCCAGGCCAAAATAATTCAACAGCGTGCTGCCCTTGGCCGAGGCGCCATACGCCGCCACCGTCCGCCCCTCCTGCCGGAGCCGCCCCACCAGCGCCGTCAGCTCCGCCTTCAACCGCCGCACCCGCGCCGCAAACGCCTCATACGGCGCCAGCGTGGTCAACCCGGCCCGCTGCTCCTCCGCCAGCAGCGCCGCCACCGCCGGCGCCGGCTCCGCCGTGCCGGCATGCGCCGCCAACAGCCGCAGCGAGCCCCCATGAATCGGCAGCCGCTCCACCCCCACCACCTCCAGACCGTGCCGCCGGAACAGCGGCTGCAGCGCCGTCAGCGTGAAGTAATACACGTGCTCGTGATAAATCGTGTCAAACTCCGTCTTCTCCAAAAACTCCACCCCGTACGGAAACTCCAAAATCACCCGCCCGCCCGGCCGCAGCAGATGCTTCAAGCCCGCCACAAAATCGTTGGTGTCCGGCGCATGCGCAAACACGTTGTTGCCCAGGATCAAATCCGCCCGCCGCCCCTCCCCGGCCAGCCGCTGCGCCAGCGCCAGCCCGAAAAACTCCACCAGCGTCGGGATGCCCTTCTCCCTGGCCACCTGCGCAATGTTCGCCGCTGGCTCAATCCCCAGGCACGGCACCCCGGCGGCGACAAAGTTTTTCAGCAGGTAACCATCATTGCTGGCAATTTCTATCACCAGGCTCTGCGCCCCCAGCCGGAACTCCCGGCAGTACCGCTCCGCGGCCGCCTGCGCGTGGCGCAGCATGGTGTCCGAAAAGGAGGAAAAATACAGGTACTCGCTGAAAAGCTGCACCGGCGGCACATCATCCGCAATTTGCAACATCCAGCAGGCCGGACACACCACCAGCCGCAGCGGAAATTTCGGCTCCGGCCGGGCCAAATCCTCCTCCCGCAACAGGTTGTTGGCCAGCGGCTGCACCCCCAGATCGAGAATCAGCCGCGCCCCCGCGGCGCCGCACGCCCGACAACGAAAATCCGGCAGCTCCTGGCTCATGGACGGGTCCACACCGCGCCGCGCGCCGCCGCGTCAGCGCAATATTGTTCAATCTGTTGCCGGCTCCACGCGGCCATGTCCGGCTGCTTCACCACATGCCGCTCATAATACCAGCGGGCCGTGTGCGCCACCGCCTCCTCCAGACCCCACACCGGCCGCCACTCCAGCAGCCGCACCGCCTTGTCAATGGTCAGATTCAACAGCGGCGCCTCCTTGGGCGCCGCGCTCTCCTGCAGCCGCTGCCACTGGCCCGGCCAGTGCCGCAAAAACAATTCCACCACCTGCTGCACCGGCACATTCGCCAGCGGGCCCGGACCAAAATTGAACGCCGTCGCCAGCGGGTTGGGCCGCCCTGCCGTCGCCAGCCGCGCCCCCAGCCACAAATAACCGCTCAGGCAGTCCAGCACATGCTGCCAGGGCCGCGTGGCCGCCGGATTCCGGATGCCGATCGCCCGCTCCTGCACCAGCGCGCGCACGCAGTCCGGAATCAGCCGGTCTTCGGCGTAATCGCCGCCCCCGATGACGTTGCCCGCCCGCGCGCTCGCCACCGGCCCCAGCGCCGGATGCGTCTCGAAAAACGAGCGCCGCCACGCCTGCGTCACCAGCTCGGCCGCGGCCTTGCTCATGCTGTACACATCATGTCCCCCCAGCGCATCCCCTTCCCGGTAGGCATAATCCCATCCCTGATTCTCGTAGCACTTGTCGCTGGTCACCACCACCACCGCCGCCGGCGATTCCATCTGCCGCAACGCCTCCAGCAGGTGCGCCGTCCCCAGCGCATTGATGGCAAACGTCTCCAGCGGCTCCCGGTACGACCGCCGCACCAGCGCCTGCGCCGCCAGATGAAACACCACCTCCGGCCGGGCCTCGCGCAACGCCTGCGCCAGCGCCTCCAGATTTCGCACATCCGCCATCCGCTCATGCGCAAACCCCGCCGGATCCAGCAGCTCATACAGGCTCGGCCGCGTCGGCGGCGGCAGGCTGAAGCCGCTGACCCGCGCCCCCAGCGCCTGCAGCCACAGGCACAGCCACGCCCCCTTGAAACCGGTGTGGCCGGTCACCAACACCCGGCGGCCCTGATAAAAGCCCTTGAACATGCCTACCAGATTTTCCATGGCGCCTGCCCGCTCTTCCACAGCTTGTTCAACAGCTCCGCCTCGCGAAACGTATCCATGCACTGCCAGAAGCCACTGTGCAGATACGCCCGCAACTGCCCCTCCGCCGCCAGCCGCTGAAACGGTTCATGCTCCAAAATGCACCCATCCTCCTCCCCCAGGTATTTCTCTATGGCGCGGTTGAAGACAAAAAAACCCCCGCTGATGAAACCGCTCTCCTTCTCCGGCTTCTCGTGAAACAGCACAATCTTGTCCCCCTCCAGCGCCAGCCGCCCAAACCGCCCCGAAGGCTGCACCGCGGTCAGCGTGGCAATGGCGCCATGCTGCTGATGAAAACGAATGGTCTCGTTGATGTTGCTGTTGGTCAGCCCATCCCCGTAAGTCATCAAAAACGTGTCGCTGTCAATATACGGCATCACCCGCCGCAACCGCCCCCCGGTCTGGGTCTCCAACCCCGTGTCCACCAGCGTCACCGTCCAGTCCTCCTCATCGTGCTGCGTGTGATACCGGATTTCCGGCACGCGCCCCAGTTTCAAGGTCACGTCGCTGGTGTTCCACTGATAGTTGCGGAAATAGTCCTTGATGATCTCGCCCTTGTATCCCAGGCACAAGATGAACTCCTTATGCCCGTACTGGGCATAAATTTTCATGATATGCCACAAGATGGGACGCCCCCCAATGGGCACCATCGGCTTGGGCCGGAATTCCGTTTCCTCGCGCAAGCGCGTCCCTAATCCGCCGCACAATATCACCACTTTCATGTCGGTTAATCGCCGAAACAAAGTTGGGGCTGGCTTCGGCGCGCGGCCTCAACCTAAAAGACTTTCCCCCCGCAACGCAATGCCAAAGAAACCACACCGGCCCCCGGCCGGCGCGGGCTTCGCCACCCGCGCGGTGTCACGGCGCTCGCGGCTCAGGGTTTCTGCGGCCCCACCTTGCTCAAATCAAACGGTTGGAATCCCACCCGCGCGGCCGGCGACCCCGGCTTGAGGGCAAAGTTGCCCCGGGCCGGATCCACAAACAGCGGATCCGCTATCACACTGCCCACGTCCTGCCCCCCTTGCTGCCATTCGCTCAACGTCTGCTTGCCAAAACGAATCTCCCCGCCGTCCACCCGCCAGTAAAGATTGGACACCATCAGAAAATTCGTGGGACCGCCCGCCCAGGTGCCGCCCAGCGCCACCCCCTCCTTCCACAACACCAGATTGTGGGCAAAGGTGAAGCTCAGATGTGGCTCGTTGCGCGAGCGCTGGATTTGATGATCCCGCGCAAACGCGAAGATGTTGTTGCGCACCACGTTCTCCCGCCCGTAATGCTGGTGAAACCCGCCGTGCGTCGTGTGGTACACCACGTTGTTCTCCGCCACAATGCGCGTGGTGCCTTCATCAAAGTAAATCCCCCACCCGCCATAACGGCGGCCGTAGCAGTCATGCCACAGGTTGTTGCGGATTACCGTCCCCTCGTGCAACCCCAGCGTGTAAATGCCCCCCATGTCGCTCAATATGGGCCCGTCCCCGTTGCTCTTCCGCCCAATGTGATGCACATGATTAAACTCCACCAGATTGTTGGTCGCCAGCGCCCGCGTGTACCCCCACGTCCACCCGATGCTGATCCCCGTGTAGTAAAAATCATGAATATGATTGTGCACCAGCCGGTTGCCCGGCGTCTGCCCCAGCCAGATGCCAATGGCGCTGTGAAATATCTGGCCCCCGTCATGAATGTGGCAGTCGGCAATGACGTTGCCCCGCGCCATGTCCGCCTCCGCCGTCCGCAACGCCGTCTCCCCCAGCTTCACCCCGCCCGCCCCCAGATCCGCCATCTCACACCAACGCACCGTGTTGTCTTGACAGCCCCGCCCCAGCTCCAGCGCATAGCCGCCCAGGTGCACAAACCGGCAGTGCTCAAACACCGCCACGTGCACATGCTCCCCCCACACCGCCCCGCTCACCCCCACCGCCGCCTGCGCAAACCCGCCAATGCTCGCCTTGGGCGGCGGCCACACCTCCACCTTGTCGCGCCCCGTGTCAAAACCCGGCGGGAAATACCATTCGGTATGGGCAAACGTCAGCCCCCGAAAGGCCACCCGGCTCAGGGGTTGATTCGACGCCCCCTCCAGCCGCACCACCTGCGACAACACCGGCGCCACCGCCGTGAATTTCTCCGCCTGCTCGCCCGGCCGCGGCCAGTAGTACAAACGCCCGCTGGCCTTTTCCAAATACCATTCCCCGGGTTGATCCAGCGTCTCAAACGTATTCTCCAGGTAATACTGATCCCCCGGATCCAGCTTGAACACGCTGTTCTTGGTGAAGCTCAACTCCTGATTGGCCGCCTCAAACGCCCGCACCGGCAGATGCGACTCCACCCAGCGCGTCATCGCCCGCACCTCCCCTTCCTTCAATGTGGGCCAGTCCTGAATCTCCCCCGCCTTTACCCGGAAACGCGCCTGACCCACATTCCATGGCGAGTCAGGCTTGGCATCCGGCACCGCCGCAATCTCAAAATATCCCTGATTCGGATGCCGCGCCCGCACCAGCCGCTGCTCCCCCGCCCAAAGCTGGCGAAAATACCACCGGCCTTCGCGCACTTCCGGCAGCTCAAGCATCCACAGGTTTTTCCCTTCGCGTGTGACGGCCTTCCAGCCACTTAGGGGACGCCCCCCGCTGAGGATGGGCGTGGCCCCCGGCAACGCCGCAATTTCCAGGCCGCTGTCCGTGGGTTTGAGTACCAGCGGGCGCGTCAATCGGTACGTGCCCGAAGCCAGATAAATCCGCAGCGGCATCCCTGCATTGGTGGCGCGCACCTGCCGGGCCAGCTCCAGCGCGCGCTCCAAGGTGGCCACCGGACCGTCCTTGCCCTTCACGGTGGGGCGGGCGCCATTGGCGGCATCATTTCCCTGCGGGGCCACAAAAAACGCCCGCGGCCCAAGTTTCCCCACCCCGGCCGTGCCCTCCCGCGAACCAGACTCGCACCCAGCCCACCAGAACAATGCAGGGACGAAAACCACCAGCCCAAAATACCTAAGCTTGCGCATAAAATTGTGTATCGGATTGGACTGTCATTAAAACGGGAACCCGCCCCCTTGCCAACGGCAAAACTTGACCCGCACGCCCCGGAAGAAAACCGACTTCGGCGGCGGCCTCCGCCGCCCGGACCCCGATCCCGGCAAAACGACCCGGCCTCTGCCTGACGCAGCCGCTTAATCCCGCAGGAAGTGACAATTATACCCGCCCGGATTTTTTTGCAGATAATCCTGATGATACTCCTCGGCCGGCCAGAATTTGCCCGCTTTCGTAATCTCCGTGACCACGGGCCGTTTCCACTTGCCGCTGGCGTTCACGCGCGCCTTGACCTTTTCCGCCGTCTGCCGCTGCTCCTCCGAATGATAAAAAATGGCCGAGCGATACTGCGTCCCCACATCGTTGTGCTGCCGGTTCAGGGTGGTGGGATCATGCATCCGGAAAAAGTATCCCAGCAGCTCCTCGTAGCTCAGCCGCGCCGGATCAAACACCACCTGCACCGCTTCCGCATGCCCGGTGCGCCCCGTGCACACCTCCTTGTACGTCGGCGTTTCGGTGGTGCCGCCGGTATAGCCCACCGTCGTCTCCAGCACGCCGGGGATTTTTCGAATTATCTCCTCCATGCCCCAAAAACACCCCCCGGCCAGCGTCGCCACCTCGGTCTTCTGCGTAGCCACACCCGACGGGGCTGCCGCCGCGGCCGCGGCCGGCGGGCGGTACACCCCCGCCTTGATAAACGGCTCCAGGTAATCGCCGTAACCTTCCTCCGCCATCTTCTCCACCGGAATGAACCGCAGCGCCGCGGAGTTGATGCAATAGCGCAGGCCGGTGGGTTTGGGCCCGTCGGGAAACACATGGCCCAGGTGGGAATCCGCCACCTTCGAGCGCACCTCCATCCGCTCCATGCCATGGGAAAAATCCGGTTTCTCGACCAACTGCGTCCCCGGCAGGGGACGGGTGAAGCTGGGCCAGCCGGAGCCTGAATCATACTTGTCCAGCGAGCTGAACAACGGCTCCCCGCTGACCACATCCACGTAAATGCCCGGCTTCTTGTTGTCCCAATAGGCGTTGCGGAACGGCGGCTCCGTGCCGCACTGTTGCGTGACCGCGTATTGCAACGGATCAAGCTTCTTCTTCAGCTCGGCGGCGTCCGGCTTGGTAAATGCGGGTTTGTTCTGGGCCATAAGCAGGGGAACCATGCAAAGCAACCATGCCGCCGCCACGCCGGCACACCAGCGAACCGCGGCCGGCCAGTTGAATCCGGTGGAAGGCCGTGCCTTCATCACTCATAAGTTAGCGCATCTGCCCGGCACCGCAACGGCGCCGCCCCCGCCCCGCCGGTTGACCCCGGCGGCCCTCCCGCCGCCCATGTCTTAAAAAAAGCCATGCCAAAAGGACTTGCCCCCCGGCACGATTTTTTTTTGACTGCTCCCATGGCACAAGCCTTTGCGCATTTTCTCAGCCCTCCCCGCTTCCCCCCGGCCTTGGACCCGGATTTCCGGCCGGCCGTGCTGGCCCATCAGGCCTTCGCGCGCGCCGTGGACGAGGCCGGCGGCGGGGAGCCTGTCATCCTGGCCCTGGAACAGGCCGACGGCTCGCTCTATCATCATCGCACCGCGCTCCTGCCGGCGGCGCATCCGCTGGCCAGCGCCAATGCCTTTTTCCTGGAGCGCCTGGTGAAGTTCCTGCTCTGGTCCCGCGGCGGTTTCCGCGTGTATGTGGCCGGGCCGCCCTCCCTCGCGGCGGACCTCGACTGGTATTACCGCCAGACCGCCACCGGCCGGTTTGACGCCGAAATCATGGGCCAGCGCATCTATGAGCGCCCCTTCGAAGTGGTGGCGGCCGACGCCGCCACCCTGCCCCCGGAGCGGGCGGTCACCCGTCCCCTGGGCCGGCATCTCAACGGCTGCCGTATCGGCTTTGACCTGGGCGGCAGCGACCGCAAAGCCGCGGCCGTCGTGGATGGCCGGGTGGTGTTCAGCGAAGAGGTGGTCTGGGACCCCGTCCCCCAACGCGATCCCCAATACCACTTCGACGGCATCATGGACTCCCTCCAACGCGCCGCCCGGCACCTGCCCCGCGTGGACGCCATTGGCGGCAGCGCCGCCGGCGTCTATGTGAACAACCGCGTCAAAGTCGCCTCCCTCTTTCGGGGCGTGCCCCCGGACTTGTTTCAGTCCCGCGTCAAAGACCTCTTCCTGGAAATCCGCCGCGCCTGGAACAACCTCCCCCTGGAGGTGGTCAACGATGGCGAAGTCACCGCCCTGGCCGGCAGCATGGCGCTGGAACGCAACGCCGTCCTGGGCCTCGCCATGGGCACCAGCATGGCCGGCGGTTACGTCACCCCCGCCGGCAACATCACCTCCTGGCTCAACGAAGTGGCCTTCATGCCGGTGGATTACGCCCTTAACGCGCCGGTGGACGAATGGAGCAAGGACCGCGGCTGCGGCGTGCAATATTTCTCGCAACAGGCCGTCGCCCGCCTCCTCCCCCGCGCGGGCATCGAAACCCCCGCCGACATGCCCCTGGCCGAGCGCTTGAAGGTGTTGCAGGCGTTGATGGCCCAGGGCGACCCCCGCGCCGTGCCCGTCTATCAAACCATCGGCACCTGCCTCGGCTACGCCCTGGCCCACTATGCCGCTTTCTACACCATCGAAAACGTGCTGGTGCTGGGCCGCGTCATGACCGGCGCCGGCGGCGATGTCATCCTGCGCGCCGCGCAGGAGGTTTTACAGGGGGAATTCCCCGAGCTGGCCCGGCGCATCGCCCTCCACGTGCCCGGTGAAAAGGAAAAACGCCACGGCCAGGCCATCGCCGCCGCCAGCCTGCCGGTGGTGGAGGATAAACCATAAACCCCGCTTCCCCGTCCCACACCCCCAAACGCATCCAATCCCTTTATGTCCACTCCCTACCATCAACTGGTGGCCAATCTGGCCCGGCTGATTCACGAAGCCAAAACCTATCCCCTCGGCGGTTTTGCCCCACTCCCGCCACCCGCCCCGGCACCCAACGCCCCCAAGGCGTTGATCTTCTCGCCCCATCCCGATGACGAGGTCATCATCGGCGGCCTGGCGCTGCGGCTGTTGCGCGAATCAGGCTGGCGCATCATCAACGTGGCCGTCACCCAGGGCAGCAACAAGGCCCGTCAGGCCGCCCGCTGGGAGGAATTAAAGCAGTGTTGCGCCCACATCGGTTTCGAGCTGCTCCAAACCGCGCCCCACGGCCTCGAAAAAATCAATCCCCGCACCCGCGCGCAA
Organism: Verrucomicrobiia bacterium; assembly: GCA_026414565.1. Lineage (NCBI taxonomy): Bacteria > Pseudomonadati > Verrucomicrobiota > Verrucomicrobiia > Verrucomicrobiia bacterium. The sequence continues at coordinate 41,711 of JAOAIT010000061.1, read as the reverse complement.
GATCCCCGGCACTGGCAGCAGTGCGTCGCCGTCATCGTGCAAATCCTGCAACGCGAGCAGCCCCGCGTTATTTTCTTTCCCCACGACGCCGATTGGAACAGCACCCACATCGGCGTGCATCATCTGGTGGTGGACGCGCTGCGCTCCCTCCCGGCGTTCACCTGCGAAATCGTGGAAACGGAATATTGGGCGCCCATGGCCTCCCCCAATCTGATGGTGGAAATCTCCCCCACCGACCTGGGGGATTTGATCGCCGCCCTCACCTTTCACGTGGGCGAAGTCCAGCGCAATCCCTACCACCTCTCCCTCCCCGCCTGGATGATGGACAATGTCCGCCGCGGCGGCGAAGTGGTGGGCGGCCAGGGCGGCGCCGCGCCGCCCTTCACCTTTGCCACACTCTACCGCGTGCGCACGTGGCGCGAGAGCCAATGGCAGCCCCGCTGGGAAGGGGGCCGTTTCCTCTCCCTGGCCGAAAAGCCGCACCTCCTGTTTGGCGCCTAACATCGCGCTTTTCCTCGAAGCCGCCCCGGCGTAAGATGAGGCCATGCAGCCATCATCACCGCCCGTTTTTAATCGCCGTCAATTCCTCGGCCTCACCGCCGCCGCCGCGGCGGGCGCAACCCTGGCCCCGCGCGCCACGCTGGCCGCCGACACCCCCGCGCCGCCCCGCCGCCCCGTCGTCGTTTTCTCCAAGGCCTTCCAGCAACTCAACCCCCAGGCCACGGCCGACCTCGTGGCCGAAGTCGGCTGGGACGGCATCGAATGCCCCATTCGCAAGGGCGGTCAGGTCCTGCCGGAGCGCATCGAGGAAGACCTGCCCAAACTCATGGACGCCCTGCGCCAGCGGGGCAAACAGATTTACATCGCCACCACCGATGTGGGCGAGGTGAACCCGCTCAACGAAAAAGTCCTGCGCACCTTGAGCCGGCTGGGCATCAAGCATTTTCGCATGACGCATTTCCGCTACGACCTGCGGCAACCCATTGTCGAGCAACTGGCGCGGCTCAAACCGCGGTTTCAGGAGGTGGCCGCCCTGAGCCGCGAGCTGGGCCTGCGGGCGGGCTATCAAAATCACTCCGGCACGGGTTATGTGGGCGGGCCGCTGTGGGATGTGCACCTGTTGCTGGAAGGCACCGATCCCCAGGCCATGGGCGTCCATTTTGACATCGGCCACGCCACCGTGGAGGGCGGCTCCTCCTGGCCCGTCCAGGTCAAGCTGCTCGAAGCCCGCTTCCACGCCGTCTATGTGAAGGATTTTTACTGGGAAAAGACCGGCTCGCAGTGGCGGACGCGCTGGTGTCCCCTGGGCGAAGGCATGATCCCCCGCGCCTTCTTCCAGCAGCTCAAAGCCGGCAACTTTGCCGGCCCCATCTCCATGCACTTTGAATACCCCATGGGCAATGAGCAGGAAACCTTGCAGGGTTACAAGGATTCCCTGGCCCGCCTGCGGGAATGGCTGGCCTGAGGCCATACCCAGGGGGGGACATGCCCGCCGGGGACAGTTGCGGTTGGCAGGTTGCAGGCTATGTTGGGGCCGCGTCGCGAAACAGCGAAACGCCATCATGGCAGAGTAATCATGGCTAAAAAAATGGCATTCAACCCCGCGGTGGGGGTCGGGGACCCGGCCCCGGATTTCACGGCCCAAGACCAGCACGGGCGCACCCTTCGCCTCTCCCAGTTGCGCGGGCAGGTGGTGGTCTTGTATTTCTATCCCAAGGACGACACCCCCGGCTGCACCACCGAGGCCTGCGCCTTCCGCGATGAACACACCGCCCTGCAGCAGGCCGGCGCCGTCGTGCTGGGCGTCAGCACCGATTCGGCGGCCAGCCACGATAAATTCGCCCGCAAATACAACCTCCCCTTCTCCCTGCTCGCGGATGAGGACCGCCACATCGTGCAGGCCTACGGCGTCTGGGGCAAAAAAACCTTCATGGGCCGCGAGTACGAGGGCACGCACCGGGTCACTTTTCTCATCGGGCCGGACGGCCTGGTGCGCCGGGTCTGGACCGAAGTCAAACCCGCCACGCACGCCGCCGAGGTGTTGGCCGCCGTGCGGGACTTGGCCGCGGCGAAGTCCGCGCCCCGGCAGGCTTGAACCCTTTTCGTCAAACGCTGAAACCCTAAACCCAAAACTCAATCGGAACTATGGCAATACCTGTTGGCTCCAAAGCCCCGGACTTCACCCTCAAAACCAAAAACGCCGCCGGCCTGGCGGACGTGACGCTGAGCAAAAATTTCGGCGTCAAAAACACCGTCCTCCTGTTCTTCCCCCTGGCCTTCACCGGCGTCTGCACGCAGGAAATGTGCGACATCACCGCCGGCCTCAACGCCTACCAGAGCCTCAATGCCGACGTCATCGGCATCAGCGTGGACAGCCCCTTCGCCCAGGAGGCCTGGGCGCAAAAGGAAAAAATCGGCATCACCCTCTGCAGTGACCTCAACAAGAAAACCGCCGAAGCCTACGGCGTGCTGCTCCCCGATTTGATCGGCCTCGGCTCGGTCTCCGCCCGCGCCGCCTTTGTGATTGATAAAAATGGCATCGTCCAATACAGCGAGCAGACGCCCACGGTGAAAGACCTGCCCAATTTCCAGGCCATCAAGGCCACGCTGGAAAAATTGAAATAACGGGGGATGCTTCCCTCCTTGCTCCGCCCTCTCCCCTCTCCGGGGAGGGGGCATTTTTTTGCCCCGGCTGAAATCAGCGCTGGACTGACCGAATGGCGCCGACCGCCCCAGCCCATGGCTCCCGATGGATTTACTTCTTCTTGCGCGCCAGCGCCGCCTGCGTGGCGGCGCGCATCCGCTCCAGCTCCGGCTGCCATTTCTCGCGCGTCTCCGCCGGCATGCGGTCAATGAAGAGAATGCCGTTCAGATGATCCACCTCGTGTTGAATGGCCCGCGCCAGCAACCCGCCACAACGAAATTTGATCGGCCGTCCCTCCTGATCCTGCGCCTCCACCTCCACCGCCCCCGGCCGGGTGATGTCCCCATAAACCTCCGGAAAACTCAGGCACCCCTCCGGCCCGGTTTCCGGCGCGCCCACGGGCGTGACTTGCGGGTTGATGAGCACCATGGGCATGTGCGCCGCAATCTCCGCCGGCTGGCCGTGGATTTCCAGGGTGGAGGGACGATCCGTGGCCCCGCGCACGTCCACCACTGTCAGTTGCAATGCCAGCCCCACCTGCTGCGCCGCCAGCCCCACCCCCTCGTACTCATACATCGTCTCGAGCATGTCCGCGATCAACCGCCGGAGCTCCGGCGTGATCTGCTCAATCCGCGCCCCCTTCTGGCGCAGGGCCGGATGACCATACTGGACAACTTCCAAAACCATGAGCGGTCAGGACGCCGGCCACTGGCGCATCAGGTTCACCAGATCGGACACCGCCGGGCTTTTCGCCGTGCGCACGTAGAATCCGCTGGTGGACACCCCGCAGCAGAGACTCGTCGCGTTGTCCAGCCCCAGCAGTTTGCCCAGACAGAACCCGGAGTTGAAATGATCGCCCGCGCCCGTGGTGATGAACGGCTTCTCCGTGTACGGGCCTTTGACCATGGACACCTCGCCGCGGCTGCACGCCAGCGCATAGGACGTGGGATGAATCAACACCGTGTCCACCGGCACTTTTCGGTTGATCTCCAGCGCCAGCGCCGCCAGCCCCTCGGGGGTGTGCGCCGGGGCGGACAGCCCCAGCGCCTCGGCCACCTCGAAAGCCTCCTTCTCGTTCAACCCCAGAATGACGCTGAAATAGCGGTTGAAGTTGCCGATCAGCTCCATCGCCCGCGCAATGTCGCTGTTGGAGCGCTTCTCCGGATCGCACAAATCAAAAAACATCGTCCGCCGCGGCCCTTTCACCTCGGGACACAGCTCCTGGAGGATCGCCGTCCAGATGTCGCTCATGTACGGCAGCATCGTCCAGTTCACAAAGCCCACCAGCGACGCGTTGTGGAAGCGCTGCGCAAACTTGTCCTTCCCGTAACGCGCAATGAGATTGGCCCAGTTCACCTCGGCCAACTGGGTCAGCTTGCCGAACATCAGCTTCCCGTCGTCAAACTCCAGCGCGTCCGTGTAACCCGGCTCCCCGATGGTCACCACCTCCGCCCGCTGGGCAAACTCCTTGAACACCGGATGCAGCTCCGGCCACCCCAGCGCCCCCACATAAGAAACCTGAATGCCAAAGGCGGCCAGCGCGTTGGCCATGATGGGGCCGTTGCCCCCCAGCTTGGTCATCACCCGCACCAGCTCAACGTTGGTGCTGCGCCCCGCCGCGGCAATGATGCGCTCGCCCAACTGCGCCATGCGGTGCATGCGGTCAAATTTCTCGGCATTCTCCCGCTTGTCCACCACATGGATGATCTGATCCACAAATCCGTCCAGCCCCACAAACGCGGTCAGTTGCGGCACTCGGGCGGCGGCGGCTTCCAGTCGGCCGGCGCAGGCATCGCGGAAGGCTTGGTTATCCAACATCTGGCTCATGTTTCAATAATTAGTTTCTGTTATCAATTAAAGACCGCTATTACTCCAGTTTTATGCCGCTGATGTCAAGTATTCGTTCCAGCTCGGCGTCACTGTAAAAACGGATTTCCACCGCCCCCTTCCCCTTCCGGTATCGCAGCGTCACCCGCGTCCCAAACCGCTGCTGCAGCCGCTGCTCCAAATCCACAATGTGCACATCCCGCGCCGGCGCGGGCGCGGCCGCCGCGCTGCTCTTCCTGGGCGGCGGCTGCGACTGCCACAACGCGGCCAATTCCTCCAACTGCCGCACGCTCAGGCCTTCCTTGATCGTCTTCTCCGCCGCCAGCCGCTGCTGCTCCGGCGCCAGCAGGCTGAGCAGCACCTTGGCATGGCCCACACTGAGCTGGCCCTCCTTGAGCCACTGCTGCACCTCGACCGGCAGCTTGAGCAGCCGCAGCGCATTCGCCACCGACGCCCGGCTCCGCCCCACCTTGGCGGCGGCTTCCTCCTGGGTAAGTTGAAATTGATGAATCAACTCCGCATACCCCAGCGCCTCCTCCATCGGATTGAGGTTTTCCCGCTGCAGGTTCTCCACCAGCATCATCTCCAGCGCCGTCCGGTCATCCGCCTGCTTTACCACCACCGGCACCGTGGCCAGCCCCGCCAGCTTCGCCGCCCGATACCGCCGCTCGCCGGCAATGAGTTGAAACCCCTCGCCGCGCTCACGCACGATCAACGGCTGGATGATCCCCTGCGCCTTGATGGATTCAGCCAGCTCGCGCAGCGACTCCTCCGGAAAATCTTTCCGCGGCTGCAGGGGACACGGATGAATCCGCTGCACCGGCACCTGCAACACCCGCTCCCGGCTGTCGGACGGCCCCGCCGCCGCGGCCGCTCCCGCCGGGGCGGTCACCCCGGCGGCGCCCGTCCCTGCGGCGCCAGTCCCGGCTGGTGACGGCCGGGCGGCCGGGCTGCTCTTGCCCAGCAATGCATCCAAACCACGGCCCAAAACAGGTTTCATCGCCCAAGGAGAGTGTCCAACCTTCCCAAAAAAGGCAAAAGTTTTATGCGCCCGTTGATCCAAAAGCCCGCGCCCCGGGCAAACGCCGAAGGCTGCCTGCCCCCCCCGGACCCGCCCTGCCGCAGGCTTCACGGCTCCGCCGGCAGATTCACCCGCTCAATTTTGATGCGCGACACATCGGCCACCCCCAGCTCCAGCAGCGCGGCGTTGCTAAAGAGTTCATTTTGTATTTTGCGCGGCACCGCCCGGGCCGCGTCGCGCAATCGCTGGAGACGGTCACGCCCCAGCACATCCAGCGCCACCGGATCGCGGCTGAACCAAAGCTCATTGAGCACCACCGAGTAATGCAACAAGCTGCGCTGCTGACCCTCATACTGGGCGATCAACGCATCCGTAACACAAAACAGGAGCCGATCGGCAAAACACTCCAGCGCCACAATTTCCGGCACCGCCTCCATGAGCTGCGTGGCGTTGGCCTCAAACCGCTGCACATTATCCACGCCCCCCAGCGCAAGGCTGTACAAATGCCCCGTGATCTCCACCTGGTTGTGATTCAACAGGGGCGTCACCACCATGTGCCGCTGTATCTTTTGCGTGATCAATCGCGCCACGTGCGACCGCCTGCCCACCCCCGGCCCTTCCCGGCCAAACTCGACATCGCCATACACCAGATTGCCCAGCACCGGCCGCTCATACGCCACCTCGGGATCATAGCCTCCCTCGCTGACGGCCTCGACGCGCACCCCCAAAGTGGCCGCCAGCTCCCCATAACCGGCGCGCCACAGGGCCTCGCGGCTCTTGTCCCAGATGATCACCCGCTTCGGCTCCCAACCCGCCTGGATCAGGCTCCGGGCCAGCGCCGCCACCACCTCCGGCCGCGTGCCGCTCAGTTTGCCCGGCAACGCATACACCTTGATCCCCACCACCGTTTGCGTGGGCATGAGGCTCCGCCAAACCTCCCCGCTGTCCGCCCGCCCAAAACAGCGCCGCAACCCCTCCTCCACCATCCGCTGCATCACCTCCGGCTGCGGCTGCAAATGGCGCGTGGCCTCCGGATGATGCACCATCACCACCCGGGAGGGCGCCGGCGGAGACGTCGCGGCGGCCGCCGGCAGGCCGCCCAGGCCCGCCACCGCCACCGCCACCGCCAGCGCGCAACGCCTGACCCAACCACACCTGTTCATTGCCTTCGTACCCATAATCCAACACTTCCAGGGGCGGCCTCGCTCAAACTCCCGCCCCGCCGTCCGTCACCGCCTGTAGGTTCTCAGGCCGGGTTTCTTGACACACGGCGGGGCGGATGGTACCACCAGCGATGATGGTCACCACCAAAAAACGGGGTGTATCGCGCAGCGCCCCCTGGAGCTGGTGGGCGCTGGCACTCGCCTTGACGGCGGGTTGCTCGCCCCCCGGCGTCAAGGAATTGCTGGAGGGAGACCGCCTGGTGCGCGAGGGGCAATACCACGAGGCCATCAAGCCCCTCCAAAAAGCCTCCGCTCTCCTGCCCAACAACGCGCTCGCCTGGAACCAGCTCGGCGTGGCCCATCACTACGCCGGCCTGCCCGATGGCGCCGAAACCGCCTACCGCAAGGCCCTGGCCATCAATCCCAATCTGGTGGCGGCCCGCTGGAATCTGGCCTGCCTCTGCCTGGAATTAAACCGGGCGGCCGATGCCGCCCAGCACTTCGGCAGTGTGCTCGTTTTCGACGCCAAAAACGCGGACTTCCAACTGATGCATGCCATCGCGCTGGTGCGCGCCGGCAAGGCCGATGAAGCCGAACGCAGCTTCAAAAGTTACCTCGCCGCCCGCGGCGCGCAACCCGAGGCGCTGAACGGCCTGGCCATCGCCCAATGGATGCGCAACCGCCCCCAGGAAGCCGCCGCCTCCCTGCAAAATGTGTTGCAGATCGCGCCCCAGCATCGGCCCGCCACCCTCAACCTCGCCATCCTGCATCACACCCATCTGGGCAACAAGCCGCTGGCCCTGAAATACTATCAGCGCTACCTCAGTTTCACTCCCGAGCCGCCTTTCCGCGCCCAGGTGGCGCAGGTGGCCAAACTGTTGGAGGCCGAGCTGCACGGCGCCGCCTCCGCCACCACCAACCTTGTCACCACCCCAACGCCTCCCCCACCCACCTCGCCCCCGCCCCCCGCCCTCACCGCCCCCACCAACTTGGCCCGCGGGCCTGCGGCAACCAATCCTGCCGTCGCCCCCTCCCCGCCGCCCCGCACCAACCGGCCGGCCAACCCCGAGGCAGTGGCCGCCGTGACCCGGCCCGCCACTTCTGCGCCCCCGGCGGCCCCCGCCATCACCACCACTACCACCACGCCGCCCGCCGCCCCCGAACCGGCACCCCCCCCGCCGCCGGGAGCCGCCCGGCGTTACACCTATCTGCGCCCCCCCAAACCGGAGCCCGGCGACCGCACCAAAGCCCTGACGCACTATCAGGCGGGCGAAGCCGCCCGCCAGGCCCAAAATTGGGCTGACGCCCAGAAGCATTACGAAGCCGCCGTCAAAGCCGATCCCACGCTCTTTGAAGCCCATGCCATGCTCGGGCGCGTGGCCATGGAAAACCGGGACTGGCCCCGGGCCTTGTCGGCGTATGAGCAGGCCCTCGTGTTGCAACCCGAGGCCGCCAGCACCCGCTTCAATTTTGCGCTCGCTCTGCACCAGGCCGGTTTTGCCGCCGATGCGGTGGCCGAATTTGAACGCTTCTACGCCGCCCAGCCCCAGGAAACCAACGGCCGCATGTTTGTGGCCAACATCTACCTGCAGGAATTGCACGACGTGCCCAAGGCCCGCGCTCATTACCAGCGCCTGCTCGAACTGCAGCCCAATCATCCCCAGGCTGCGGCCCTCCGCGAGTGGCTGCGGCAGCACCCCTAGCCCGCCCCCCGCCCGGCTTCGCACTTGCTGCCCCGGCCCGCTCCGGGCAAAGTACGCTCATGAACTCTGACTGGGCGGCACAACAGTTGCACACCATCCGCACCCTGATGGAGCGCTCCGCCTTGTATCGGCGCGCGCTGGCGCCGGTGACCACCCTCACCGGCGCGCTCGGGCTGGCGGCGGGCCTGCTGGGCTGGAAGTTGAATCTGGGCGAGCCCATCCCCTTTGTCCTGTTCTGGGGCGGCACCGCGCTGGTGGCGATGGTCCTCGTCAGCCTGCTCATTCGCCGGCAGGCCTTCAAGGCCGCCGAGCCTTTCTGGTCCCCGCCCATGCGGCGCGTGGCGCAGGCCGTGGCCCTCCCCGCCGTGGCCGCCGTCGTGTTGAGCGTGTACTGGTGCCTGGGGCAGCCCGCCCCGGAAAGCGTGTATGAGCTGCTCCTCTTGTGGCTGCTCCTTTATGGCCTGGCCTTGAACGCCGCCGGCTTCTTCATGCGCCGGGGCATCCGGCTTTTTGGCGGATTGATGGCGCTGCTGGGACTGGCCCTCGGCGGTTATTTCCTGCACGCCGGCCCCCCCGCCGCCGGCGCCGGGGCGCATCTGTGGGCGGGGGCGCTCTTCGGCGGGCCGCATCTGGCCTACGGGATTTACCTTTATTTCACCGAGAAAAAAACCTCCTGACGCATGGACCCGGAGGCATTCCGCCATCTGGATCGCGTGATCCACGAAAAAGGGCGGCTGGCCATCATGTCCCTGTTGGCGGCCAATCCGGAGCTTTCCTATACCGACCTGCGGGCCTTGTTGCAGATGACCGACGGCAACCTCACCACCCACCTCCGCACCCTGCAGGAGGCCGGTTACGTGGTGATGACCAAAAGCACCTTCAACAAACGCCCCCTTACCACCCTCGCGCTCTCCGAAGCCGGCCGCCGCGCCTTTGCCGAATACCTCAACCTGCTGGAAAAAATCGTGCAGGATTCCCGCGCCGCCACGGAAAAAACCGGGCCCCCGGATTAAGCCGGCCGCACGGTGTGATACTCCTGCAAGGTCTTCACCTCATAACCCCGCTGCTTCAACGCCGCTATCCCCAGTGCCGCCGCCTTGGCCCCGCCCAGCGTCGTCATGATCGGCGTCCCCGTGTACACCGCCGTCGTCCGTATCTTGATCTCGTCCGCGCGCGGCGCCTGCCCGGACGGGGTGTTGATCACCAGTTGAATCTCCCGGTTTTTCAGCATGTCCACCGAATTGGGCCGCCCTTCGCTTAATTTGAACACCGTCTTCACCGGCAGGCCCGCCCGGCTGATGGCCGCCGCCGTGCCGTGCGTCGCCACCAGCTCAAAACCCAGCTCCAAAAACTGCCGCGCCACCGCCGCAATGTGCGGCTTGTCCGCATCGCTCACGCTGATGAACACCCGCCCCGCAGTGGGCAGCGGTGAGCCGGCCGCCATCTGCGATTTCGCATAGGCAATCCCCAGATCCGCATCCAGTCCCATGACCTCCCCGGTGGAGCGCATCTCCGGCGACAGCAAAATGTCCTGCCCGTGAAACCGGCTGAAGGGGAATACCGACTCCTTGACCGCCCAGTAGGAAGGCCAGATCTCCGCCGTGAAACCCAGCTCACTGAGCGGCCGGCCCGCCATCACCTTGGCGGCCAGCTTCGCCAGCGGCACCCCGATGGCCTTGCTCACAAACGGCACCGTGCGCGAGGCACGAGGGTTCACCTCCAGCACATACACCCGCCCCTCCTTCACGGCGTATTGCACATTCATCAGCCCCGCCACACGCAGCTCGCGCGCCATGGCGTGGGTGTACTCCCGGATGGTGGCGATCGTCTCCTGGCTCAGCGTGTGCGGCGGCAGCACCATGGCCGCATCCCCCGAGTGCACCCCGGCAAACTCGATGTGCTCCAACATGCCGCCCACCACCACCAGGCCCTGCTCCGGGCGGGAATACAAGCCCACATCCGCAATGCAATCCACGTCCACCTCAATCGCATCCTCCAGAAACTTGTCCACCAGCACCGGCCGCTCGGGGGAGGCCTCCACCGCAAAGCGCATGTAATGGGCCAGATCAGCATCGGAATACACAATCTGCATGGCCCGCCCCCCCAGCACAAACGACGGCCGCACCAGCACGGGATACCCCAGCTCCCGCGCCACCGCCAGCGCCTCCGTCTCATTGGTGGCAATGCCGTTGGGCGGCTGCGGAATGTCCAGCTTCCGCAGCATGGCCGCAAACAGCTTCCGGTCCTCGGCAATCTCAATGCTCTGCGGAGAGGTCCCGATGATGTTCACACCGTTGCGCTGCAAACCCAGCGCCAGGTTCAACGGCGTCTGCCCCCCAAACTGCGCAATCGCCCCCTGACACTTCTCCCGGTGATAAATGTGCAGCACGTCCTCCAGGGTCAACGGCTCGAAGTACAGCCGGTCACTGGTGTCATAATCCGTGGATACCGTCTCCGGATTCGAGTTGACCATGATCGTCTCATACCCGATTTCCTTCAACGCAAAGGCGGCATGCACGCAGCAGTAATCAAACTCGATGCCCTGCCCGATGCGGTTGGGACCGCCGCCCAATATCATTATCTTGGGCCGGTCACTGGGTTTGACCTCGTCATCCCCCCGGTCATAGGTCGAGTAATAATACGGCGTGTACGCCTCAAACTCCGCCGCACAGGTGTCCACCAGCCGGTAACAAGGCGTCAACCCGTGCGCCAGACGCCAGGCGCGCACGGCGTCCTCAGTCTGGCCAGTTAAATGGGCGATTTGCCGGTCGGAGAAACCAAGCGCTTTGGCGCGTTTAATCAATTCCATGTTCATGCGCGGGATTGCGCGGCGGGGTGCCCGCAAAATCCGGCAAATAAAAGCTTGGGAAGCAGCATTTGTCCAGTGTTTTACTGGAACAATTTTGCGCCAGCGCAACCCCCCTGCCCCCCCGCCGGCCCCGGCCCCTCAACGCTGCTCCAGCCGGAAATAACGGCTGGCCCCGGTGGGCGCCGTGCGGAAAAGATAAAAACCATTGGTCTGCAGCAGCGTCCCCGCCACCGGCTGCCAGAGCGCCTCCGGGCCCAGCGTGGGGGAGGAGTACAGCTCCCACCCATGCATGTTGGTGGGCCACAACAACTGCAGTTGCCCCGCCTGCCACTCCGGCGGCGGCGCCACCGCCGTCGGCGGCGGCCCCTGGAAACCCCGCCCCTCCAGCGCCAGATCAAAGGCCAGATCACTGCTCGTCGCCGAGTTTTGATGAATCTCCACCGCCACCAAATTCAACCCCCCCAGCACCCCGGCCACCGGCACCACAAACTCAAAATAGGTTTGTTCATCCGCCCCGGACACGGCGCTGCTGGCCAACGTGGCATAGCCCACCGGCCCCGGCGGCATGTTGCTGCGGAACACCTCCCCGCCATTGAGGTACACCACCGCCCCATCATCGCGCAGCAGCCGGAATACCAGATTCGTCAGCGTCACCCCGGAGGGCACGGAAAACCACCGCCGGAAATAATACGCCGTGTATTTATTGTTGGTCGGCCCGGTCTGCAGCACCGTCACCTCGCCGTCATCCCCATACCCCAGCCGCCCCGGCCCGGCGCTCCAGGCCGCATCACTGTACCCGCGCCGCGCCCAATTCGTGGCCGGCAGCGTCCCCCGATCCCAGTACCGCCACACCGCCCCCGTGCTGATGAGGGTGGCCACGTACGGCGGATATTGCACCGTCACCGTCACCGGCGCCGACACCAGCGTCACCCCGCTGGCCAGCCGCAGCCGCGCGCTCACGGCATAAACCCCCAGTGCCGGGTTGGCCCACGTCCACTGGGTTTCCCCGGGAGCCGTTTCCCCAATCTTCTGCGCCCCGGCGTAAAACTCGATCGTCTCCCCCGCCGGCGCCAGACCGGTCCACGCCGCCGCCTCCAGGATCAGCGGCTGGCCCGCCACCACCACCTCATCCCGGGCGGGCCGCAGCAACCACAACCGCGGCTCCGTGGTGCCCCGCGCGATGAGCTGCATATCAAACCCGCCATCCGAGCTGGTGGCGCTGGACTGATGCAATTCCACCGCCACCACATTCGTCCCCGCCACCAGCCCCGCCCCGGCCACCGGCACCACCGTCTCAAAAAAGGTGGTCTCCTCCGGCGTGTTCACCGTGCCGGCCGCCAGCGTGGCCGCGGTAACGGTCCCTTCGGGCATGTTGCTGCGAAAAACCTCCCGCCCGTTCAAATACACCACCGCCCCGTCGTCGCGCACCAGTTGAAAGACCATCTCCGTGTACAAAGCCGGATTGGTCACCGTAAAGGTATAACGGAAATAATGCGTAATGCGCCCGGCCGTCAGCTCCGTGCGCTCCCCATCCCAGCCCCACCCAAAACGTGCCTGACCCACCGGCCACGCGGCGTCCTGGAAGGCCCTTTCATTCCAGCCCGGCGCCACCGCCGCCACGTTGTCCCAATAACGCCAGGTGGCCCCCGCCGGAATCCACGTCGCCAGCACCGGCTGCACCGGCGGCGGCAACGGCGCCACAGTCAGGGCCACCGGCGCGCTGGTCATCACCACCCCGCCGCCAAAGTCGGCCACCGCCATCACCACATAATCCCCCGCCGGCGGGTTGGTCCATCCCCGCGCATAGGGATAAACCGAAGCCGCACCGGCCCGCTGGCCGTTGATCAGGTATTCCACCCGTTGCGCCGGTTGCGCATTGGACACGGCAAAGGCCGTCAGGGTCACCGCCGCCGGCGCCACCAGCCGCGCCCCCTGCGCCGGCGCCGTCACATACACGGTGGCCGGCGCGGACGGCACCATGCGCCGCCCGATCAATTCCAAATCAAATCCCAGATCGCTGCTGGTGATGCTGTTCTGATGCACCTCCACCGCCAGCACATTGGTGCCGCTCCGCAACACCGTGGGACTCAACGTCACCCGCACCGGTGTGGTTTCATCCGCGCCGGAAACCGCCGTCAACGCCAGGCTGTTGTAACTGATCAACCCGGCGGGCAGATTATGCCGGAAAACCTCCTGCCCGTTGAGATACACCACCGCCCCATCATCACAAATCAGCCGCAGCTCAAGCTGCGTCAACCCCGCCGGGTTGGCCAGGAACGTCTTGCGGAACCACGCCGTGATGTGCCGGAACGCAGGATCCCCTCCATCAAAAATCACCGTCCGTTCACCATCCCCGCCATAGCCCAGACGCGCCGCGCCGGCTTTCCAGTTCTGATCCGCATAAGCCAGGTTCGTCCACGCCCCCGCCGGCGGCAGCCGGTCATCCCAGTATTTCCACACCTCGCCCCACGCCACCACGCTTTGCCACGGCGGCGGCGCGGTGAAGCTCACCTGCACCGGCGCGCTGGTCACACTGCCCCCCACCCCATCGCTGGCCACCGCCACCAGCTCCACCCGGTCCACCGGCGGGCTGGCCCACGTCCACGCAAACGGCGCCGGCACTTCGGCCAGCCACTGGCCATTGGCGTAGTACGCCACCCGTTGGAAAGGAGCGCCGCCACCGCTGACGACCTGCACGGCCAGCGGCAGCGCGCCTGCCGGCGCCTCGGCCCCCGCCGCCGGCGTCACCCAATAAACCCCCCGCGGGCGGTTGGTGGCCATCCAGACCGTCAGGCTCAAATCAAAACTTAAATCCGAGCTGGTCACGGCGTTTTGATGCACCTCCACCGCCAGCACGTTGGTGCCCGGCAGAAACGGCAGGGCGGCAAAAGGAAAACTGAAGAACGTCTTCCCATCATCTTCCGCCGCCATGGTGGCCAGCGTGTCATACCTGATCGGCCCCTCGGGCATCAAATCGCGCAGGATTTCCTGGCCGTTCAGATACACCACCGCCCCGTCATCGCGTTTTAACTGCAGCACGGCGTTGGTGATGGCGTACGGATCGCTCACCACAAAGGCATGCCGGAAATAGGCCGTAATCCATTTGTTGTTGCTGTTGGTCCCGTAACTCAGGCGTGTCGCCTCGTCGTTTTCCCCATAACCCAGCTCCGCCAGCCCATTGCTCCAGCCTGACGCATCAAAGTCCACCGCCGCCCACGCCGGCGGCGCGCCGGTCGGCCCCGTGAAAAATTGCCAGCGCGCCCCCGCGGCAATGAGCAAATTCGTCACCGACGGCGGCGGAGCAGGCTCCGGCAGCCGCACCGTGATGGCCACCGGCGCGCTGGTCAACATCTGGCCATTGGCCAGCACGGCCACGGCATAAAGTTGATGCTGGCCCACCGGCGCCTGCGGCCAGAAACCGGCATACGGCGCGGTGGAATCCGCAATCAAAAGCTGGTCATTGGCATAAATCCGCACCTGCGACACCGCGGCCGCATCGCTCTGCGCCACGGCACTCAAACTGATGTTGGTGGGATGGATGAAAACCTCCCCCGACCGCGGGCTGGCCAGATACAACATCTGCACATTGGCCGCATTCGTGCGGCTCATGCCGGTGAGCGCCAGGTCAAAGAACAAATCCGAGCTGGTGGGCTCCACCTGATGTACCTCCACCGCCAGCGTGTTGACCCCGGTTTGCAGCACCCCCGGCGCCAGCTCCGCCCGCAAATAATTGTCCGGCTCCACCGCCGCCAGCGCCCGCGTGGTGTGAGTCACCGCGCCGGTGGGCAGGTTGTCGCGGAAAATTTCCTGCCCATTGAGCCACACCAGCACCCCGTCATCCCGTTTCACCTCCAGCACCAGATTCGTGAAGGCACTCGGCGGCGTGCTGTTGGTGAAGGTGGTGCGGAAGTAATAGGTAATGTGCTTGTTGGTGCTCACCCCCCCGTAGCTCAGGATCGTCCGCTCCCCGCCCTGCCCATACCCCAGCGGGCCGTCGCCGCTCGCCCACGCGCTGTCATTGAACCCCGCCTGCCGCCACGCCGTGCCCTGATTCGAACCGTCATCCAGGTATTTCCACCGGCTCTCCTTCGCCACCAGGGTGGTGCTGATGAACAACGCCCCCGGAAATTGCACAAAATCCGCCCCGCTGAAATTCGGCCCCACCGTCACCGGGTTGTTGAAGAAGGGATTTACAAAATTGAGCTCGTTGTAAAACGGCTCGTACACCGTCAGTTGATGGCTGCCCGCCCCCAGTTGCGTCAGCAAATAGGAGCCATCGTCCTGCACCCACGCATACCGCGAGGCATTGACCCGCACCAGCATCCCCGGCACCGGCTGCGCATTGGTGGTCACCACCCGGCCCGCAATCTGGTAGCTGGTGGAACTGCCCACCCGCACCATCACCGCCCCCACGCCCAGCCCCCCCTTCATGTCGCTCACCAGACAGTGCACCACGTAATCCCCGGCACTCGCAAACGACTGCGTCGCGGTGGGCTGGTTCTCCACGCTGTAATTCCCGTTGCCAAAGTCCCAATAATAAGCCAGCCCATCCCCATCCGGATCGCTCGCCGTCACACTGAACTGCACCGGCGCATTCACCGCCACCTGCGTGGCCGAGGCCGTCACCCGCGCCTGCGGATTGCGATTGTTGGGGAAACTGCCCACCTGAATAATGACATCCAAAGATTGCGGGTAGGTGTTGCCCTTGCCCACCGGCGTCACGTGCAGCCCCAGCTTCCGGTCGCTGAACGTGCGCCCAATCACCAGCGGATGATCATCCTTGCTGCCGGCCGAGCCGGGCGTCGCATCCAGCAACGTCGTGCTGCCCCCCACCCACCGGAACGCCAGGCCGTTCATCATCGCCCGGTTGCCCGTGAACAACTGCCGGAATTCCATCCAATAATCCCCATTGGCCCGCCGGAACCGCAGCCCCCGCACGCCGCTCGCCCGCGGATCATCATGCGCATACAGCCGGTAAAATCCGCTGCCGCTCACCGTCGGGCAATCCGCATCGGGGATCCACCCCAATTTGTTTTTGCTGAACGACGAAAAATGCCGCGCCCCACCGCCGCTCCCGCCCATGGTGTCAAACGGATCCCCATATTCCTCGCTGGTGCCGGTGCCCAACATGCTCGCCCCGCTGGTGTTCCACCAGTTCGCATGCCCCAGCCCCAGATTGTGGCCGTACTCATGCGCCCCCGTCCGCACATCCCAATACCGGTTGGCCAGCCAGAAACCCACCCCCCCCACATACCCAAGCCCGGCAAACGTGGCCGTCGGCTTGCCGGCCGTGCACACAAAATAAAAATCGTACTTGTTCATGTCATACCCCAGCGCCGTGGCCGCCGTACGGCAGGCCCCCAGCAGCGTGCCCATGTTCTGGTAACTCTCCACCTCATTGGGCAGCCGCATCGTGGGCGTGATGTCCGATCCCTCCCCCACCGGCGCAATATTCAGCCGCCCCTGCGAGACCTCGGACATCCACGCGGCCAGATCGCGCATCAACGTCAGCGCCTCATTCGTGCTCATCACCTCCCCCGCATAATCCGGAAAATCCACCCGGAACAATATGAACCGCTTCCGGCCCTCCGTGTACGACGACGCCGCCGTGGGCAGATTCCCCGGCGGCAGGGGCTCATCCAAATCCTGCACGGCCGGCTGCGCCGCCACCCAGGCCGCCGCCACTTCCGGGCTGGCAAACAACCGCACCTCGCCCCCCAGTTGCAAGGCCGCCGGCGTCCCCCGGGCCGTCCACGCCTCCCCGGTGGCCGCGCAGGCCGCCGCCTCCCCCACCGCCGCGCGCAGGGACTCCAGCTCCGGCCCCTCCAGGTAACGGGCCGGCTGCGGATCCAACACCATCCAGTGCGTGGCCGCCGCCAATCTTTCATGGGCCAGCGCCACCTGCGGCGGCCGCGCCACCAGGATGCCCTGCACCGGCACCCGTGGCCGCGTCACATACTCCAGCCCCCGTCCAAACGTGAACACCCGGCTCTGCACGTCCCCCATCCGAACCGTGCGCACCAGCCCGCCCGGCTGGTTTTCGCCCGCCGGCAGCACACACAGCACCTCATAATCAGCCACCGCGTTCACCGGCTGCTCCACCTGCGCCTGCACCGCCGCCGGCAACTGCGCCCACACCCACGGCGGCACCGCCCGCGCCAGCGCGCGCTCCGGATCGTGCTGCATCAGCTCCAGCATCACTGCCAGCCGCGCCCGAGCCAGCGCCTCCCCCTCGGCTGCCAATGCCTCCCGCTCCGCCGCCCCCGCCTCCCAATACCGCTCCACCCACCGATGAAATGCCGCCAGGGCCGGCTCCGGCGGCGAAACCGCCCAGGCTGCTCCCGGCCGGCGCGGCGGCGGCAACGCGGCTGCCGGGGCCGCATGCGCAGGCTCCGCATGATCGTGGCCCGCTTCCCTCGCCAGCGCAGCAGATTGCGGCGCGGGCTGGACGCCCACTGCCTGGGTGGGGCTTGGCTCACTTGGAACGGCCTGGAATGATGAAAAACCGGAGGCTTCCGGCGGCGCTGGCTGTCGTTGAAGCATCCAGACGGCCATGACCGCCACCAGTACAACGGCGCCCAACCACGGCGCCCCGCGGCGTGAAATCATACGCCTATACCATCCCTTAAAAACCCCAACAATGCAACCCTTCCCGCCGGCGAGGGCCGCCCGCCGCGAAAATCCCCCCAACCTGCCCCCCCGCGCTCACCGCGCCCGGTTCTCGTGCCAGGATTTCAGCACCGACACGGCAATCGAAAGCAGAATGATGGACAACACCACCCCCAGCGAAAGGGTGGTGGGAATTTTGACCCCGGGCCACAACTCAAACTTCTCCTGCACCCACGGCAGCAGCATCTTCAACCCAATAAACACCAGCACAAGAGACAACCCCGTCTTCAAATAACGGAAATAGCGGATGGCCCCGGCCAGCAAAAAGTAAAGCGAGCGCAGCCCCAAAATGGCGAACACATTGGAGGTGAACACAATGAACGGTTTCTGTGTAATGGCAAAAATGGCCGGTATGGAATCCACCGCGAAAATCAAGTCCGTCGTCTCCACCATCAGCAGCACCATCGCCAGCGGCGTCAGGGCCACGGTCAGCCGCCCCGTGCCATCGGCCGCCGGCACCCGCACCACAAATTTCTGCTCGTGGAAATCCGGGGTCACGGGGAACAGCTTGCGCGCCAGCTTCAACACCGGATTCTTCTCCGGATGCACCCCCTCATCGTCCACAAACAGCATCTTGATGCCGCTGAACACCAGAAAAGCGCCCATGAAGTAGAGAATCCAGTGGTAGCGTTTGACCAGCTCGCTGCCGGCGCCAATCATGACACCCCGCATGATCAGCGCCCCCAGGATGCCCCAGAACAACACCCGGTGCTGGTATTTGTCCGGCACGCGAAAGTAGGCAAAGATCATCGCGATCACAAACACGTTGTCCATCGAGAGCGAGTACTCGATGACATAGCCGGTGATGAACTCCACCGCCTCCTGTTTGCCCCGCCAGTAATACACCGCCCCGGCAAACAACATCGCCATCGAAAACCAGACCGTCGTCCACGCCAGCGCCTCCTTCACCTGCACCACATGCGCGTGCTTGTGAAACACCCCCAGGTCCATCGCCAGAAAAAACAGGACGATGGTGATAAATCCCACCCAGTGCCAGACGGTGATCTCTGCCAGTGCCAGCATGGCCTATATAAATGGCCTTAAAGGCCAAAAACGCCAAATGATTATGTCGCCCCGCCCCGGCCTCAAGCCGTGCGGGGACGCGACACCGGCGTCTCGATGGCCACATTCGTGGCCAGGGTGGGCCGCTCGCCCTTGTTCAGCCACAACACCAGCGCCCCCGCAATGTAGATCGAGGAATAGGTCCCGGTCAGAATCCCCACCAGGAAGCAGAACGAGAAATCATTGATCACCCCGCCGCCAAACAAATACAGCGACAGCGTCGCCAGAAACACCGTCCCCGAGGTGATGATCGTGCGGCTCAGCGTCTGGTTGAGCGCCTTGTTCATGATCTCCAGGAAGCTGCCCCGCACCCCCAGCTTCAAATCCTCCCGGATGCGGTCAAAAATGACGATGGTGTCATTGATCGAGAAACCAATGATGGTCAACACCGCCGCCACCACCGGCGCACTGAGCTGCCGCCCAAAGATGAAGAACACCGCCAGCGTCATCAAAATGTCATGCAACACCGCCACAATCGCGCCAATGGCAAACGAAAACTCATAGCGCATCGCCACATACACCAGAATCCCCAGCAGCGCGAGGAAGATGGCCACCATCGCCGATTTCTTGATCTCCTTCCCCACCGTCGGCCCCACCTTGTCCACCCCCATCACCTTCCAGCCGGCGTCAGGAAACGCCTTCTTCAACGCCGCCACCGCCTCCTCGCCCTTCTCGTACGGCGTGACCAAAGTCAGCGTCTCCTCATTCGAGCCAATGTCCTTCTGGTACTGAATGTTCACATCGCCCATGCGAATGCGATCCATTTCCTGGCGGATTTTGTCCACCTCCACCTTCTGGGCAAACGCCAGTGTCACCCGGTCGCCCCCCGCAAAGTCCACGCCATAAATGTGCGAGCCCCGGAAGATGCCCACCACCAGCCCCGCCACAATCAATGCCCACGAGGCAATGAACGCCGGCTTGGCGTAACGCATGAAATTGATGTTCGGGTTGTGGATCAACTGCAACATGGGCAGCGACTTCACCAAATTGAAGTGAATCATCGCGTCAAAAATCAGCCGCGTCACCACCAGCGCCGTGAACATGCTCGCGCTCACGCCAATGGTCAGCGTCACGCCAAACCCCTTCACCGGCCCGGTCCCCATGTAAATCAAAATCACCGAGGCAATCAGCGTCGTCACGTTCGAGTCCAAAATCGTGCTGAACGCCTTCTCATACCCCGCCGCCACCGCCCCGCGCAGCGACTTGCCCGCCGCCAGCTCCTCCCGCATGCGCTCGTAGATCAGCACGTTGGCGTCCACCGCCATGCCAATCGTCAGCACAATGCCCGCTATGCCCGGCAACGTCAGCGTCGTCCCAAAACTGCACATCACCCCCAGCAGGATGATGATGTTCAACAACAGCGCCACATTCGCCACCAGCCCCGCCACCAGGTAATACACCAGCATGAAAGCGCTCACCAACACCACCCCAATCACCGCCGCCCGGAATCCCTTGTGAATCGAGTCCGCCCCCAGCGACGGATCCACCTCGCGGCTCTCGATGATCTTCAACGGCGTGCGCAGCGGATTCTCCAGCACGCTGGCCAGCTCCACCGCCTCTTTTTCCGTGAACCGGCCCGTGATCTGGCCCCGCCCCCCCGTGATCGGCGTTTGTATCACCGGCGCCGACTGCAACTGCCCGTCCAGCACAATCGCCAACTGCCGCCCCACGTTCTCCTCCGTGATCCGCCCAAACAAATCCGTCCCCTTGGCCGTCAGACTGAAGGCGATCTGCGGCCGGCCGGTCAGCGGATCCCGGTCAAACCGCGCCTCCTTGATGTACTCGCCCGTCATCACCGCCTTTTTGGCCACCAGATAGGGAATCGCCGTCTCCTTGCCCTCCCGCGTGGAGACCTCCTTCAGCACCTCATACCCCGCCGGAATAATCTCCTGCGCCAGCAGCTCGCTGCTCTCCGGATGCACCAGCCGAAACTCCAGATACGCCGCCTTCTCAATCTGCCGCCGCGCCGCCTCCTTCTCGTCCTCGGACAACCCGGGAATCTGCACAATGATCCGATCCGACCCCGCCGGCTGGATGATCGGCTCCGCCACCCCAAACTTGTCCACGCGCCGCCGCAGCACCTCGATGGCCTGCGCAATGGCAATGTTGCGCTCCTCCTCGCTCCGCTCGCCCACCTGCGACAAATAATTGGTGTCCAAACCCACCAAAAACGAAGTGCCGCCCCGCAAATCCAGCCCCAGCTTGATCTTGCCCGCCGCCTCCCGCTGCAACTGCGCCAGAATCACCACCGTCATGTTGGAGGCCCCCACTTCCTTGCTCACGTTCACAAAGGGGAAGTAGTTGGTGATCATCCGCTCCCCAATGGCGTCCCGCAAGTTCCCAAACGTCCGCAACGGATTCTTGGCGTTCAGCTCCTTCGCCTTCGCCACCATGGCCTGAAAATTTGTGTCCGTGTTGACCGCCCGCGCCTGGAAGTACTCCAGCAAATCCCGGCTGGTCGGCGGATACATTTCGGCCGCCGACCACGCCACCACAAACACAATCAACAACAATTTCCAGAGATGACTTTGCTTCATAAGACAGGATGACGCTCCGTTGCTTCCCGATACCGGCTCATGCCCCTGCGCCCACGGTTACTTCTTCGGCGGGGCGGGCTCCTCCTCGGCCGCCGCCTCGCCCTTCTCCAACACTTCCGTCACCGCGCCGCGCGTGATCTCCAGCTTGGCGTCGCCGGAGCGCAGCGTCAGCGTCCGCTCGCGCACGGTCAGCACCGTCCCCACAATCCCGCTGGCCGTCAACACCTTCATGCCGCTTTTCAGGTTCTTTTGCATGTTCTCCAGCTCCCGCTGCCGCTTGGTCTGGGGGCGGATCAGCAGGAAGTAGAACACCACAAACATCAAAATGATGGGGAACAGGTTGACCCAGAACGGTGCCGATGACTGCGTGCCCGGCGGGGTTGCTCCGGCCAATAGCCCTATGCTCATAAACCACATATTCAATTAAATTAAGCCGACTAATTTACGGGCTGTCTGGGTTTTAGCAAGCCACAATCTTGCCCCGCCCCGCCGCCCCATCCCTACGGACGCCCGGAACGCAGTACGGGGCCTGGCCCTTGCCGGGGAGGCCTCACCCCAACAATTCCCGCGCCGCCTGCGCCATGCGCTCGGCCGTCAACCCATAGTGTTGATACAGATGCTCCGCCACATAGGCGCTGCGCCCAAACTCGCCCGGAATGCCCAGCGACTTCATGCGATGGGGGATGCCCGCGCAGGCCAGCGCATGGGCCACCTGCGCCCCCATCCCGCCCTGCACCTGATGATCCTCGATGGTCACCACCCGCCCCCCGCACCGCTGCACCGCGGCGCCAATCGTCGCCACATCCACCCGGTTGATGAAGGGGTTGTTGATCACTGTGGCCTGAATCCCCGCCTCGGCCAGCTTCTGCCCCGCCGCCAGGGCCTTCTCCACCAGCACCCCGCACCCCACCAGCACCACATCCTTGCCCTCGCGCAACACCTGCGCCTTGCCCCACGGATACGTGGCCCCCTCCACCCACCGCAGCGGGTAATTCTCCCGGCCCACAAAAAAGATGTAGCTTTCCCCGTCCCTGCCCGCCAGCCGGTCCGCCACCTGCCGCCGGATGGCCTCATACATCAACGCCTCCGCTTCCTCCGCGCAGGAAGGCGCAATTACCACCGTATGCGGTATCGCGCACGTCGCCGCCAGATACGTCGTCGCCTGGTGCGACGCCCCATCCGCCGCATCCTGCAGCCCAATATGCGAAAACACCGCAATCACCGGCGCCTGCGACAACGCCGCCATCGTCAGCGGCAGATTCCCCTTGGTCACCCCAAACTGCCCAAACGTATCGGCGATGGCCACAAAACCCAGCTTGGACAAACCCGCCGCCACACTCACCATGTTGGCCTCGGCAATGCCCACCTCCACCCAGCGCTCCGGAAAACTCTTCTGAAACAGGCTCATGCCCGTGGATCCCTGCACGTCCGAGGACACACTGAACACCGGCAACCCCTCCGTGGCCGCCCGCACCGCCGCCTTGGCCAGGCCGGTCTGCACCTTGTCCTTCTTCACCGCCGGCCCCGCCGCTGGCGCGGCCGCCGCCTTGGCCTTTTTGGCGGCCTCCTTCTGCTCCCATTCCGCCCGCAACGCCGCAGCCCACCGCGCCAACTCCTCCGGCGGCTGGCCGCCGTAGATTTCCTGCACAAATTCCACGATCTTCTCCGCGTTGTTCAGCGGAAAACCATGCCCGCCCGCCGCGTTCTCCATCGTGGCCTTCACCCCGTAACCCTTGATGGTCTTGACCCACACACACACCGGCTGCTGCGGATTGCCGCGGGCGGCCTCAATCGCCGCCTCCATGGCCTGATACACCGCCTCCAGATCGTGCCCGTTGGCCACCTTGAGCACCTTCCACCCCAGCACCGCCATCGCCTCCAGGCTGGGCTGCATGGAAAACGCATCCTTGCTGATCCGCCCGCTCAACTTGGTGTCATTGTCCGAAATCACCAGCACGAAGGGATTGAGCCGCCCCTTGCCCGCCAGCCCCGGAATGGACGCATACGCCTCCCGCGCCTCCCCCTCCATCGAGGCCCCGTCCGACGCCACGCACAATGTCACCCGGTCATTCCCCGCCAGCTTGTCCGCCATCGCCAGCCCCTCGGCCTGCCCAATGGCCGAACTCAGCGGCCCGTTGCTCAGCAGCACGCCCTCAGGATTCAGGTGCGATTCGCCATGGCCGGTCAGCTTGCTCTGCAGGCTCCGGAAACCCTTCAAATCATCAAACGTCATCCCGTCAAAACCATACAGGGCGCGCAACGCATAAATGCCATTCTCCGCATGCCCCGCGTCATTCACGTAATTGTAAGCCTCGTGCCACGGACGCCCCTGCACCGCAAACATCAGGCCGTGCAGCGCCGCATTGATCTCCGCAAACGCCGCCGGCCCGCCCCAGTGGCAGGCCGCCCCGCCGTTCACCGCGTGGATGTTCATCAGGGCCACCAGCGCCCGCGTGGCCCGCGGATCCGCCAGCACCACCGGCTGCCCGGCCCGGTTGCGCACCGTAACCGCATACTTCGGGGGTTGCGAGGGAGTGCCCGCCAGGCGGGAACGCAAGGCCAACGGTTTCAACGGCGGCGCTTCCACCGCCTGCACCACGGTCGTATCAGCACCCATAAAACATCGTCATTTCATTAACTTATTCAACCTGCACGCCAAATTAAGACCGGCACTTTAGTTAGACCGCCAAGAGAAGTGAAGCCCTTTTCTAACGATCCCCCCGCCCCATTGCGTGAGCGCTAGATTCCCTCAAAAGTGGAGCCCCAACAAAGCTGGCGCTCACTCGAATTGAATGGGCAAAACCAGCTTGTTAGGGGTATAGTACAAGTATGAATCGAATAACGATTGATCCAGACCAATGCGGAGGCCGCCCCTGTATCAGGGGCCTGCGCATCCGTGTGATTGACGTTTTGGATCTGCTGGCCCATGGCTTGACTCCACAGCAGGTGCTCGAGGAATTGCCAGACCTTGAGCCAGAAGACATTCAGGCTTGCCTCCAATACGCCAGCCGCAAGCTCAATCACCCTGTCTTGCTCTCTTCATGATTTGGGTGGACGCCCACTTGTCGCCTGCCCTGGCACCGTGGCTCACCACGGAATTTGGCGAAGACGCCCGCTCCGTGCGCGAGCTGGGGCTCGCTCATGCCAAGGACAAGGATATCTTCGCCGCCGCCCGCCAGGCCAATGCCATCGTCATGACCAAGGACGAGGATTTTGTGGAGATGGTGGAACGCCTTGGGCCACCCCCATGCGTGATTTGGCTGACCTGCGGCAACACCAGCAATGCCACACTTCGCCAGTTGCTGAAGACGACGCTGCCAAAGGCCTTGGACTTCATCAAGCAGGGCAATGCGATAGTGGAAATTTCCCGTTCCTCGTAAGCGCGCAAACCAGCCTCAAACATCGCC
Source organism: Verrucomicrobiia bacterium (assembly GCA_026414565.1). Lineage (NCBI taxonomy): Bacteria > Pseudomonadati > Verrucomicrobiota > Verrucomicrobiia > Verrucomicrobiia bacterium. The sequence goes on along the minus strand of JAOAIT010000061.1, from coordinate 16,869 downwards.
GCCGACTGCCAGGACAAAAGCAAAGGTCCTGCCTATAAGGTAATGTCTGCCCCTGCTGCCGGGGCCTCCGACCCAGCTCGGCCACTCCGGCACGGACTCCCGCCTCTGCTCATGGCTTAAGCCCCCCACGGTTGAATAAGGCGGCTTCGGCCAGCGTCTAACCTCGGCACGCAGCTTATGAAGCAACCCAACTCTGCCTTCTGCTCGCGCCGCCGGTTTTTACGCGCCTCGGCGGCCACCCTCGCCGCCGCCACGGTTCTGCCCGGCCACATTCTCGGCCTGCATGGCGCCACCCCCCCCAGCAGCAAATTGAACCTGGGCTTCATCGGCGTCGCCGGCCGCGGCGGGGCCAACCTGGACGGTTGCGCCGGGGAAAATATCGTGGCGCTGTGCGATGTGGACCGCGCCCGCCTCCAGAAGGCGCAGGAGCGCTTCCCCCAGGCCAAAGCCTTCCAGGACTACCGCAAAATGATGGACGAAGTCGGGCGCACCCTCGATGCCGTGGTGGTCTCGACGCCCGACCACACCCATGCCGTGGCCCTCATGCGCGCCATCAAGGAGCGCAAGCATGTCTATTCCGAGAAACCGCTGGCCCATTGCGTGCAGGAAATCCGCGCCCTGCGCGCCGCCGCCCGCCAGTACAAAGTCGTCACCCAACTGGGCAACCAGGGGCACTCCTCCGATTCCATCCGCCGCTTCCATCAAATGATCCAAAGCGGCTTCATCGGCCCGGTGCGGGAAATTCATGCCTTCTGTGGCAGCAACTACAGCCGCGTCGCCGAGCTGGAGCGCGCCAAACAGGAAATGCCCGTCCCCGAAACGCTGGACTGGGACTTGTGGCTCGGGCCGGCCCCGTGGCGCCCCTACAACTCCTGCTACGTGCCGGGCAAATGGCGCGGCTGGCTGCAATTCGGCACCGGTGTCATTGGCGACTGGGTATGCCACGTGGTGGATCCGGTCTTTTGGGCGCTCAATCTAACCGCCCCTGTCGCGCTGCAGGCCGAAGTCATGGACTACGACCCCAAATTGCACGCCGAAACCTGCCCCCCCGGCACCCGCATCACCTATGAGTTCGCCGCCCAGGGCACGCGCCCCGCGCTTAAATTAATCTGGTACGACGGCAAATGGTCCCCGCCCACCCCGGAGGAAATGGGCACCGAAAAACTCCCCGGCATCGGCGCCGTGGTGGTGGGCGAAAAAGGCAAGATCGTGTACGGCTCCCATGGCGCCGGCAGTTGCCGCATGATCCCCGATGCCAAAATGGACGAGTACCGCGAGCTGGAAAAAACCCTGCCCCCCAACCCCGTCCCCAAATCCCCCGGCCACTACGCGGAATGGTTGCGCGCCTGCAAAGGCGGGCCGCCGGCCCTGTCCCATTTCGATTACGGCGGGCCGCTGACGGAAATCGCCCTGCTGGGGGTCATTGCCTTCCGCTATCCGGGCACGCGCTTGCAATGGGATGCGGCGCGCGCGCAGTTCACCAATCACCGCGACGCCAACCGCCACCTCTTGGCCGAATATCGCAAAGGCTGGTCCCTCTAACACCGGGCCGCTGCACCAGCCGGAAAAAGCCCCGCCGGCCGGCGCGCCCGGCCGCCCGAGGCCGTCCACACCCGGCCAATTTCTGCTCCCGGAGCACTCCGCTCCGCCACCTCATGCTTCACGCTTCGCCCACCCGGCGTGACCGGGTCTTTGATGGCGCTGAACCTCAACTCATAAGGCCCATGAACCTCCTGCACTCCCTCCGCCACTGGCTCACCCCCGCCCCCACCACCAAGGCCTGCGCCCCCACCCTCGCCGCCTGGTTGCGCGGCGACCCCGCCGAGGCCTCCGGCGCCTTCCTCAACGCCCATCAGCAATCCGCCTGGGTCTATGCCGCCATCGCCGCCAAAGCCGCCAAACTCGCTCAAATCCCGCTCAAACTCTATCAGGGCGAGAATCTCATCCTCTCCGGCCCCGCTTACCAACTGCTCCAACGCCCGCACCCCCACCTCGACCGCTTTGCCTTCTGGGAACTGGTGGCCACCTGGTTGGATTTGCGCGGCGAAGTCTTTTTGCTTCCCGTGGACCGTCAAGGCGCCGTGGCCGCCTTGCGCCCCGGCGCCGCCCTCCAATACCTCCTGCCGCTGCCCCCCGACCAATTCACCGAAATCATCGAGCATCACACCCTCGCCGGCTGGCGTTATCAGGCCGCCAGCCCCCACGACCCCCTGCCCGGCATGGTGCTGTTGCCGGAGGAAGTCCTGCACCTGCGCCTGCCCAACCCCTGGCATCCCTGGCGCGGCCTCTCCCCCTTGAGCGTGGCCCACCTCGCCGCCCAAACCGATTACCACTCCGCCCAGTTCATGAAAGGCCTCATCCTCAACAACGCCGACACCGGCCTGATCGTCACCACCGAGCACCACCTTTCCCAGGCCCAGATGGACCAGGTCCAGGCCGCCTTGCGCGAGCGCAAAGCCCGCGCCGGCATGGCCGATCGCCCCCTCTTCCTCTCCGGCGGGGTCAAAGTCGAAAAACCCGCCCTCAACGCCGCAGACCTTCAATTCCTCGAAAACCGCAAATTCAACCGCCAGGAAATCCTGGCCGTCTTTCGCGTGCCCGACACCATCCTCGGCTTCACCGAAGATGCCAACCGCGCCGTCGCCGAAGCCCAGCTCCTGCACTGGATTCATCACGTGCTGGCCCCCCTCTGCCGCCGTCTCGAAGCCGGCCTCCAACCGCTCCTGGCCGCCCTGGAACCGCGGGCCACCCTGTCGGCCTGCTTCGACCTGGAGGACCTCCCCGAAATGCAGGACGCCCGCCGCGGCCGCGTGGATGCCGCCCGCACGCTCTTTCACCTGGGCGTCCCCCTCAATGACATCAATCAGGTCCTGGACCTCGGCCTGCCCCATTACCCGTGGGGCGACCGCCCCTACCTGCCGCACAATGTGCAACCCGTGGACGGGCACCAAAAACCCTGAACGGCCCCCCGCCTGCCCTGCCCCCTCAGGCCCCCCGCAAATCCTCCAGCGTCACCTCCGCAATCGTGGCCCGCACCACCGCCGCCTCCCCCAGTCGCTCGGGCGGATAACTCGACGCCACCGCCACGCAACGCATCCCGGCGGCGCGCGCCGCCTGGATCCCGCTCACCGCATCCTCAATCACCACACACTCCCCCGGCGCCACCGCCATCCGCCGCGCCGCCGCCAGAAACAAATCCGGCGCCGGCTTCTTGTGCACGGCGTCCTCCGCGCTGACCACCGCCTCCCACGTGGCCCGCGGCAGCCCGATCTTGTCCAGATTGGCCTCGATCTTGATCAAGTCCGCACTCGAAGCCACCGCCGTCTTCAACCCCGCCTGCCGGCACCGCCGCACCAGCTCCACCGCCCCCGGAAAGGCCCGCAGTTGGGCAGGCACCAGCTCCAGGTAAATCTCGTACGTCCGCCGTTTCGCCTCCTCCAGATTCAGCGCAAAACCATATTTCTCCGCCACCCCGCCCAAATACCGCAGCTCCCCCGTGCCAATAAACGGATGAAAATCCTCCGGCTGCACCACCAGCCCGCGCTCTTTGAACATGGCAATGGCCGCCGCATTGATCAGCGGCTCCGAATCGGTCAGCACGCCATCCATGTCAAAGATGACCGCCGTAATCCTCGAAGCATTCATATCATCAATCCGGCCAGCGTGGCCGATACATAACAGGCCAGCAGCCCCCCCAGCATGGCGCGCAACCCCAGCCGCGCCAGCTCCCCCCGGCGCTCCGGAATCAACGCCCCAATCCCGCCCACCTGAATGGCGATGCTGGCAAAATTGGCGAAACCGCACAGCGCATAGATCGCGATCGTGTAACTGCGCGCCTCCACCGGCGCGGCGTTCAGGGACACATAACCGATAAACTCATTCAACACCACCCGCTCCCCCAGCACCGCGCCAATCGCCAGACAATCCTGCGCCGGCACCCCCATCAGCCACGCCAGCGGCGCGTTCAGCCAGCCCAGCACCGTCTGCAAATTCGCCGGCGAGGTGATGCCCGCCACCGATTGCGCCCCCACCAGCAGCGCGTTGGCCAGCGCCACCACCGCCACAAATGCTATCAACATCGCCATCACATTGAGCGAAAGTTTCATGCCGTCCGCCGCCCCCTGGCACAGCGCGTCCAGGCTGTTGGTGGTGGTCCGCGGCACAAAACCCGCCGCCTGCCCGGCCGTCTCGCTGGTTTCCGTCTCGGGATGCAACATCTTGGATAGATACAACGCCGCCGGCGCATTCATCACCGAGGCCGTGAGCAGATGCCCCGCAAAATCCGGATGCCCCGCCTCGCTGGCCAGCTTGACATAAACCGATGCCACCCCGCCCGCCAGCGTGGCCATGCCGCCGGTCATCAAACACAACAGCTCGCTGCGCGTCATGCGCGCCAGGTACGGCTTCACCACCAGCGGCGCCTCCGTCTGGCCCATGAAAATATTGGCGGCCGCCGCCAGGGTTTCGCTGCCGCTGGTGCGCAGGACGCGGCGCATCAGCCACGCCATGGCCTGCACCACCCGTTGCAGCACCCCCCAGTGATACAGCAGCGAAGACAGCGCCGACACCAGAATGATCGTGCCCGCCACCGTGATGGCGAAAATAAACGTCTGCCCCGGCCCAAACGCCTGCTCCAGCGTGGCCGGCCGCGCCAGCGGGCCGAAAACAAAGGCGCACCCCTCATTGGCAAAAGCGATCAGCGCCCGGATGCCCCGCCCCGCATAATCAAAAACCAACTGGCCCGCCCGGGTTTTAAGGATGAACAACGCCAGCGCCGTTTGCAGGCCCAGCCCCCACAACACCGTGCGCCACGGCACCTCCCGGCGGTTGGCGGAAAGCGCCCACGCCACGCCCAAAAACACCCCCAGCCCCAACAGCCCCGTCAGCAGACCATGCATCGTCGCCCAGGGTATTCGCCCCCGCCCGCCCCCCTTTAATTCAACTCGCGCACGAAGATGTTTTTGAACTGCAGCAGGCTCGGCGGGCTGTTCCACCGCCCCTGCGCGTCCTTGCCGCCGTGATGTTGCAGCGCAATGCGCCCCCGCAGGGGCAGCTCCGGAATGGTGGCCCCGGGGATCACCGTCACCCCGTTGAGCACCACCGTCACCGTGCGCCCGCGCACCGTGATCTCAAACCGGTTCCACTCACCCACCGGCTTGTCAGCCTGATGGCGCGGCGTCACAGCCGCGCGCAATTCCGGCGGCGTCTTGGGATTCATGCGCACGCCGTACATCTCCCCCGACCCGATGGGCCAGCACCAAATGTTCACCTGGTACGTCCCCGAGCCCCGCAGGAAGATCCCGCTGTCGGAGTCCGGCAGCGCCAGTTGCAATTCCTTGCCGGTGATGTCGCGCGCATGCGTCCCATCGGGCAGAATGTAGGGCACATGCGGATTGGTGTAGGGCGTGGCCTTGATGCGCCAGTCCACCCGCAAAATAAAATCGCCCAGCTCCCGCTCGCACCACAGGCTCTTGTCGCCCTTGGCCTCGCTCTCCGCGTCGTAATCAATCACCCCATTGACCACCTTCCAATGGCCATTGTCCCCCTCCGGCACCCGCCAGCCCGTGAAATCTTTGCCATTGAACAGGGCAATAAACCCGGGCGGCGGCTCGTTGTCGGCGGCACATACCGGCGCGGGCGCGTTCAGGGAAACCGCCACCGCGGCGGCCAGCGAAGCAAACAGCAGGTGTTTCATGGCGTTGGATGGTTGGGAGCTTTTAAGTGCTTTTCATTAACCGCCCATACCGGCACACAACACCGGCGGGGACTTAATCAGGAATTATCCCCAGCGGCCGCTGGCGTGCAAGGTAAAACGCTCAACCTCCGGCAGCGGCGCTGCAAGTTTCAGCGGCCGCCGCGGGGGCTTTCTCCACCCCGATGTGCCGGCAGTCATTCTCGTCCTTCTCCGTGTACCCGCTCTCCTGCCGCTTGAAATTGATCTCGTTCTTCTTAACGTACGCCTGAAACACGTCATCGGCGCTCATCCCCAATACCTGCGCCAGGCTGATGAGAAAATGAAACAAATCCACCACCTCCACCCGCGCATTCTGCTCGTCAAACTTCTGGTATCGCGCCCACCACTTCCACGGCACGCTGTCGGTCAGCTCCGCTATCTCCTGGGACATCGCCCGGCAGTAGTTCAGAACCCACTGAATCCGCTCGGCCTCCGTCATGCCTTCCGTGCGGACCCCGATGCGTTCATTCAGGGCCTTTTGCATTCGGAACAGCTCGCGCAGTTGATCGGGTGCATCCATGCCCGCAGTGATGCCCCAGCCCGCCTCCGGCGACAAGGAAAATCACGAGAAGTTATTCACACGTGCGCAAGCGGTTGGGCTTGTCCATCCGCCGCCAACGGTGAGTTTTTAATCCGTCCGCCCCGCTTCTTTCACCCGGATAAACCGCTGGAAGAAAATCAGCCCCAACGGCGTGACGGCCGCCATCACCGCAATATACGTCCACAACATCCACGACATCCGCTCGCCCGTTGCCGGACAATACTGCTCCAGCAACCGGCCGGAGGACATCCCCACAAACACCTTGGCCACAAAAAAAGGCAGGTACGACAGCGACATGTAGGAAGCCTCCTGACCCTTGGGCGCAATGGCCGCCGGGTACTCATACAACCGCGGCGAGTACAGCGATTCGCCCAGCGACAACCCCACCACAAACAGGAAAATCATCACGTAGTACGGATGAATGAACGCCCCCTGCAGGCCCAGATAACCGTGATACAACCACGCCCCCAGCCAGCTTTGCGCCAGCGGCGCAAACCACTCCGGCGGCAGCGCCATCACAAACACCGCCGCCACCGCCACCGCGCTGCCCAGCGTCACCACCCGATATGCCGACCACCGCAACGTCAGCGTGCCCATCAGCGGCACCAGGAAAATAATGAGCATCTGGTTGATCGCCCACAACCGCCCGATCGGCGCCCCGTCCCCCAGCTCCCGAATCCCAAACTTGGGGTAGGTGTAGTTCATGTGATACATGATGAGCCGCACCGCCACCACCAGCGTTAAGAACGCCAGAAACTTGAAAAACGCCGGCTGCCGCCACAGCCCCGCAAAAATGCGCACAGTGTCATCCACCGCATCCCGCACCGTCAGCGCCAGCCCCTTGAACACTCCGCGATCCGCGTATTTGGGCTGCTCCGGCGTGATTTTGAGGCCCTCGTCCGTGGCCTCCACCCCCGGCCGCACCCCCCAATACAGCAAAACCAGGTTGGGCAAGGTCAGTAAAAAGCTGATGAGAAACAACACGCGATACGTGCTGAACTCCCACCCCAGCAGCGGCAGCGTGTAGCGCCCCGTCTCCCCCAGCCACGCCCGCACGTGATCAAAAATATAGGCCCCCAGCAGGAAGCCCAAATTCATCATCACATAGAAAATGGAAAACGACAGAGAGCGCTGCGCCGTGGTGGCATACCGGCGCACCGCCGCCACCATCACCGGCGTCATCAATGCCTCGCCCACCGCCAGCGCCATCAGCCCCACCCCCACCGCCAGCCACGGCACCGTGCTCAGCGTCATGGTCCCCCGCGCAAAAATGCAGACACTGATCCCCAGCAAAAACGCCCGCCGCAACCCAATCGCATCCACCAGCGATCCCACCATGACCGTCGCCATCGTCATCAGCGTGGACCACAACATCACAATGTCCCCCGCCTGCACGTCGCTGTAGCCCAAATCGCTGGAAAGCCACAAAATCAGGCACGCGTTCATCACCCCGTAGGCCGTGATGGCCAGCAGCTTGGCGAGGAACACAAGCCACAGCTCCCGCGCCGCGCCCCGCAGCACCATCACACGCCCCGCCATCTGGCGGAAGACCGGCGAAAACCGGGCGCTCATGCGTCATCCAGCCGGCACCCCGGCCCCGCCGCGGCGGTATCCCCTCCCGCCCGTGAAGATGGCCCAACCATACGCTCAGGTGGAAGTCTTCACCTCCACCACATCATGCGGCCCCGCCTCGCGCATCCCCGCCGGACTCACCCGAATGTACCGCGCCTTCTGCCGCAGCTCGGCCAGATTCGCCGCCCCCAGATAGCCCATCCCGGACTGGATGCCCCCAATCAACTGCGTCAGCACGCGATTCAACGGCCCGGCGGCCTCCTTGAGCGCCTCGATGCCCTCGGCCGCCACCTTGCGCGTGGGATCCGGCGTACTGTGGCCGTAGCGGGCGGCCGAGCCGGCCTTCATGGCCGCCAGGCTGCCCATGCCGCGATACTGCTTGTACAGTTTCCCGCTGATCTCAATCACCTCCCCCGGCGCCTCATCACAACCCGCCAGGATGCCCCCGCACACCACCGCCTGCGAAAGCGTCAGCGCCTTGACAATGTCGCCCGATTTGGTGATCCCCCCATCGGCCAGCAAAGTCACGCGCTTCTTTTTGGCGGCCTGGCTGCACACGTACAGCGCCGTCAACTGCGGCACCCCCACCCCCGCCACCAGCCGCGTCGTGCAAATGCTGCCCGGCCCCTGCCCCACCTTCACGATGTTGGCCCCGCAATCGGCCAGAAACTCCACCCCCGCCGCTGTCGTCACATTCCCGGCAATGATGGGCAGCTTGGGAAAGGCCTGCCGGATCATCCGCACCGCCTCCCCCACCCCCCGCGAAAAACCATGCGCCGTGGACACCGCCACCACATCCAGCCCCCGCTCCACCAGCCCCCCCACGTGCGAGATCAGCCGCTCCCGGTCAATCTCCCCAAACGCATTGCGCGTGGCCGACACCGCCGCACCGCAAATCAACCGCCATTTGTCATCCCGCGCCGGTTTGAACAGGGCCTTTTTCTCCTGGATGATACGCTCCACATCGCTGATGGTGAACAGCCCGTACAGCCGGTCCTGATCATCCACCACCAGCAGCTTGTTGATGCCCGGATGCTCCGAGAAAAATTTGTCCGCCCGCGCAATCGGATCCCGCCCCAGCTCCCGCTTCTGAATCGTCTGCACCTGCGCGCGCGGCGTGAGGATCTCCGCCACCGTGTGCCTGGCATAGCGCGGCTTCACCACGTGCCCCGGCAGCAGCCCCAGCAACTTCCGCTGGGCGTCAATCACCGGAAACGTCCGAAACTGAAACCGCCGCTCCTCCACCATCGCCAGCACCTCCCCAATGTGCTGCTCCGGGCTGACCGTCACCGGATCCTGAATCAGCCCGTGCACATGATGCTTGACCCGCGAGACCTCCGAAAGCTGCTCGCGGTCGCTCATGTTGTAATGGATCAGCCCCAGACCCCCGTTCAGTGCCATCCCAATGGCCATCGCCGACTCCGTCACCGTGTCCATGTCGGCCGAGATGATCGGTATGTTCAGGGTGAGGCCCGGCGCCAGCACACTTTGCAGCACGGTGTCCCGGGGCAGAATCTCCGAGTAATTCGTTGCCAGCGTGACGTCGTCGTACGTCAACGCCAGCGCGGCGTGAGCCCGAAAAAAGGCGTCCGCCGGCAGGTAGAACTGGTTATCGGTCGCGTTGCGAAACGATTTGGTCGCCATGCGGTATTGTGTCTGGCTTGCCGCCCGAACGCAAGCCCGGAAAATCACCCCCACCCCCCCGCACCGGCGGCGGGAGCAGAAGCAAGGCCCGCTTGCTTTGTTGCGCTTTTGTAACCGTTCAGTCAGAATTGGCGTCTAAATCAAAGACGTATTAAGTTTTTACATGAGAAACATTCTTTGGGCCTTGGCCGCCTTCGGCCTTTCGCTGGCATCGGCCATCGGGCAACCGGCCAACAATAGTTTCGGCAACCGCATCCCCCTCACCGGCGTCACCGCCACCGCCACCGGCAGCAATGTCGGGGCCGACATGGAGTTTGGAGAGCCCAACAACCCCAACCAAGTGGGACGCCTGGATGGCACTGTCTGGTGGAGCTGGACGGCCCCCATGAGTGGCCGCGTCACCATTGACACCGTGGGCAGCGACTTCGACACCGTCCTCGGCATCTACACCGGCACATCTGTTTTCTTTCTCACTGTGGTGGCCGCCAATGACAATATCGCCACCAATCAGGTGCAAAGCCGCGTAACCTTCGAGGCCACCGCCAACACCCAATACCAAATCCAGGTCGGCGGCCGGCGGCCCGGGGGCGGCAATACCACCGCCCGCGGCAATATCGTGCTGAATGTGGCCATGCAGTTGCCGGTCATCCTCAGCTCCCCCACCAACGGCAGCCTCTACGCCGCAGGAGCCCCCGTCCCCTTCACCGCCACCGGCACCCCGCCCACCCCCCCCATCGTGCGCATGGAATTTTACCGGGCCACCACCCTCATTGGCACCGTGAGCAATGCGCCTTACTCCCTGGTGACAAGCAACCTCCCGCTGGGCACCTACGGCGTCTATGCCGTCTTGGTGGATGGCGCCAACACCCGCTCCACTTCAGCCGTGGCCACCGTGACCATCATGAACCCCGGCGTGGCCATTACCGCCCCCCCCGACGGCGCCAACCTGGCCACCAATGTCATTAACATCTCCGCCGTGACCGTCCTCCCCTCCGGCGCCATCACCAATGTGGCCTTTTACGGCGATGAAAACCTGCTCGGCTTTGATGCCACCGCCCCCTTCAGCTTCACCTGGACCAACGTAAGCCAGGGCTTGCACCTCCTCCGGGCCATCGGCTGGGCAAACACCGGCCTCACCTACACCTCCCCGCCCGTCTATGTGGCCATCGCGCAGACCATCGTGCCCACCGGCTCTGTCTGGAAATACCTCGATACCGGCGTGGACCAGGGCACGGCCTGGCGGGACCCGGCCTTCAACGACTCCGCCTGGCCCGAGGGCCCGGCGGAACTGGGCGCCGGCGACTCCGCCGACGGCCGCCCGGAGGCCACCGTCATCAACATCGGGCCGGACAACGCCCGTTTCCCCACCATTTATTTCCGCCATCGCTTTATGGTGGCCAACCCCGCTGCCTACTCGGCCCTGCTCCTCCGCGTGCTGCGCGACGACGGCGCCGTCATCTACCTCAACGGCGTGGAGGTCAACCGCCAAAACATGCCCGCCGGCACCATCACCTACAACACCTATGCCTCGACCTCGGCCAGCGACGACGGCACCGTTTATTATGAGGCGGAAATCGCCAATTTGCTCGTGGCCGGCACCAACGTCCTCGCCGTGGAAGTGCACCAGAACAGCGCCACCAGCTCCGACCTGAGTTTTGATTTGGAACTGCGCGGCTACCCCGTCATCGTCCGCAATCAATCCCCCCTAGTTACCTGGCAAAATCCCACCAACCAGGCCGCCCTGGCCGGCCCCGCCGCCGTCACCCTCCAAGTCCAGGCCACCGACCCCGATGGCACCGTGGCCTACGTGGAGTTTCGGGTGGATGGCCTGCTCCTGGGCCAGGCAACCAACAGCCCCTATCAAATGACTTGGAATGCTCCCGCAGTGGGCTTTCACACCCTGGAGGCCGCTGCCGTGGATGCCGAGGGCGCCCGCGGCAGCAGCACCCTGCAAGTTTCCATTCATGATGCCCAGGCCACCCCCCTCGTGCAACTGACCAGCCCCACCAACGGCACCCGCATCTCCGGCCTGGAAATGCCCACCAACGTCTTGCTGACCGCCCTCGCCGCCGGCGTGGGCGGCCTGGCCCAGGTGGAATTTCGGGCCAACGGCCTGACCCTGGGCACCGACACCACCGAGCCTTACAGCCTGACCTGGAGCAACGCCAGCTTCGGCACCAACGCCCTGACCGCCGTGGCCACTGACGGCCAGGGCCGCAAAGCCACCTCCGCCGTCGTCACCCTCATCCTTGACGAGCCGCCCCGCAACACCAACCCCCCGGTGGTCGCCAGCGTCACCCCGGCCCGCGGCGCCACCGTCACCAGTCTCACCAGCATCCAGGTCATCTTCAGCGAGCGGGTGACCGGCGTCCATGCCGCGGATTTGCTCGTCAATGGCGTGCCGGCCACGGCCGTCACCGGCAGCGGCTCCAACTACACCTTCACCGTCACCCAGCCCGCCTTCGGCCTCGTGGCCATCACTTGGGCCGCCAATCATGGCATTGCCGACATCGGCTGGCCCGCCTCCCTGCCCTTTGACCCGCAGACCCCCGGCAACACCTGGTCCTACGAGCTGGTGGACCGCACCCCCCCGGTGGTGGCCTCCCAAAATCCCCCCGCCGGCAGCACCCTCACCAACCTGAATCAGGTCACCGTCGTGTTCAGCAAACCCGTGCAGGGCGTGGACGCCGCCGATTTCCTGGTCAACGGCACCCCGGCCGTGGGCGTGACCGGCGCCGACACCACCTACACCTTTTATTTCGCCCCGCCGGCCCCCGGCACGGTGAACATCACCTGGGCCGCCAATCATGGCATCACCGACCGGGTCTCTCCACCCAATGCCTTCAACCCCGCCACCGCCGGCAACACCTGGAGCTACACCCTGGACAACCGCACCGTCCTCGTGGCCAGCAATGCCGTGTACCGCTTCTTCCGCGGCCGCACCGAAGCCTCCGATCCCTACAACGCCTGGCGCCTGTTGAACTTTGACGACTCGGCCTGGGAGGTCGGCATGGCGCCGTTTTACTACGATGCCAACACCCCGCCGGTGTACTCGGGCAACACGGCGCTGAATGACATGCGCAACAACTACACCTGCGTCTTCCTGCGGCATGCCTTCGTGGTGCGCAACGTCCAGGCCATCACCAATATGTTCGTGCAATTCCGCTGCGATGACGGCTTCGCCGCCTGGATCAACGGCGTCGAAGTGGCCCGCTACGCCATCCCCAACGGCGAGCCTAGTTACACCACCCTCGCCAACAACGCCCCCAGCCCCCTGGTCACCTACACCTACACCCTTCCCGACCCGCGCACCTATCTCGTCGAGGGCACCAACCTCCTGGCCATCATGCAGTTCAACACCAGCCTCGCCAGCTCCGACCTCCTCCTCGAAAGCATCTGGTACACTTATCTCGCCGATGTCTCCCTGCTCCCGCCCACCGTCCAGGTGGTGATGCCTCCCGCCGGCCCCGTCTTCACCCTGACCAATCTGACCGTCAAGTTCTCCGAGCCGGTCACCGGCGTGGACGCCGCGGATTTGCGCCTCAACGGCGTGCCCGCCGTCGCCGTCACCGGCGGCAGCAGCAATGACACCTTCACCTTCAGCTTCCCCCAGCCGGCTTACGGGCCGGTGGCCATCACCTGGGCCGCCAATCATGGCATCGTGGACTTTGACAATCCGCCCAAGGCCTTCGAGCCGGCCACCCCGGGCAACACCTGGCAGTACCAGCTCCTCAACCCCAACGCCCCCTTCGTGGCCGCCCAGAATCCGGCCGCCGGCGCCCAACTGACCAACCTCACCCAAATCACCGTCATCTTCAGCAAGCCCGTCACCGGCGTGGACGCCGCCGACCTGCGCATCAACGGCCTGCCCGCCACCGCCGTCAGCGGCAGCGGCGCCACCTACACCTTCACCCTGGCGCAGCCCGCCTACGGTCAGGTGAGTGTCTCCTGGGCCGCCAATCACGGCATCACCGATTTGGAAACCCCCGCCAACGCCTTCGAAAACACCCGCGCCGGCAATTCCTGGACCTACACGCTGGTGGACCTCATCCCCCCCACGCTAATCTCCGTCACCCCAACGCCCAACTCCGTGGTAACCAACCTCACCCAGATCACCGTGCGCTTCTCCGAGCCGGTCACCGGCGTGGACGCCGCGGATTTGTTGATCAATGGCGTGCCCGCAGCCGCCGTCAGCGGCAGTGGCGCCCAGTACACCTTCACCTTCCCGCAACCCAACTCCACCTTGATTCAGGTCGCCTGGGCCATCGGCCACGGCATCACCGACCTCGCCGCCAACCCCAACGGCTTTGATCGCAATGCGCCCAACGCCTCGTGGACCTACACCACCCCCGACACCCTGCCGCCCTCGGTCATTGCCATCACCCCCCTGCCAGGCACCACCGTGGGACGCCTCGACCAGATCACCATCCTCTTCAGCGAGCCGGTCACCGGCGTGGATGCCACCGATCTCCTCATCAACAGCCGCCCGGCGCGCTCCGTGACGGGCAGCGGTGCGGGCCCGTACGTCTTCAGCTACCTGCCGCCCTCCAACGGCGTGGTCGAAGTCCGCTGGTCCCCCGCGGCCAATATCCAGGACCTGGCCCCCTCCCCCAACGCCTTCGCCGGCGGCGAGTGGACCTACCGCCTCCAGGCCGGCCTCAGCTACGCCAACAAGGTCATCTTCAATGAAATCATGCACAACCCCCGCGGCGGCGCGGCCGCCCTCGAATGGATCGAGTTAAGAAACCTCACGGCCGAGCCGGTAAATCTCACCGGCTGGCGTCTCAGCCGCGGCGTCTCCTTCACCTTCCCCGCCGTGACCCTGCCCGCCAACGGTTATCTGGTCGTGGCGGCCAATGTCGCCGCCTTCCGCTCCAACTACCCCACCGTCACCAACGTCGTGGGCGGCTGGACGGGTCAGTTGGCCAATGGCGGCGAAACCCTCGCGCTCGTCTCCGCCGAGGGCGAGGAAATCCACCGCGTGCGCTACGCCAGTGAAGGAGACTGGGCCACCCGCGAGCGCGGCCGCGGCGCCCAGCCCGTGTTGAGCATCACGCGCAGCGGCACCACCGCCACCGTGACCATTTTCAGCCACGGCTACACGGCCAATGACCACGTCCTCATCAGCGGCGCCGACCAGCCCGAATACAACGGCCGCTTCGTGGTCAACAGCGTGGGCGCCAGCACCTTCACCATCACCGTCTCCGGCAGCCCGGCCACGCCGGCCACCGGCAACATCATCTGCCGCCAGGTGCTCGATAACGGCGCCTCCGGCTGGGCCTGGTTCTCGGCCGCCGACGGCTTCGGCAGCTCGCTCGAGCTGGTCAATCCCGCCCTGCCCCATACCTCCGGCCAAAATTGGTTGAGCAGCACCGTCCCCGGCGGCACCCCGGGGCGCGCCAACTCCGTGGCCACCAACAATGTGGCCCCGCTCATCCTGTCCGCCTCGCATTATCCCCTGGTGCCCCGCTCGACCGACCCCGTGACCGTGCGGGCGCAAATCGTGGATGAACTGACCAACGGCGTCCAGGCCGTCACCCTCTATTACCGCAATCACAGCACCACCTCCCCCGGCAATTTCACCGCACTGGCCATGCGCGACGATGGACTCAGCGGCGATGGCGTGGCGGGTGACCGCTGGTATGGCGCCCGCCTCCCCACCTTCACCAATGGCGCCATCATCGAGTTCTACCTCCAGGCCACCGACACCTCAGGATTGAGCCGCACCTGGCCGGCCCCCGCCTGGAATACCAACGGCGTCTATGGCCAACTGGCCAATGCCCTCTTCCAGGTGGATAATGAAGTCCTCACCAACACCATGCTCGGCGTGCGCATCGTCATGACCGCCACCGAGCGCGCCACCTTCCCCGCCACCGATACCGCCAGCGACGCCGAGTCCCACATCACCCTCATCCTCCAGGACGGCAATGAAACCGACGTCCGCTACAACGGCGGCGTGCGCATCCGCGGCGCCGGCTCGCGCTCGCGCAACCCCAAAAACAACCGCATCAACATCCCCAATGACAACCCCTGGAAAAACCTCAGCGCCATCAACCTCAACTGCCAGTTCATCCACGCCCAATACGTCGGCAACGTCCTCGCCCAAAAATCGGGTTTGCCGGCGGCCGACTGCATGCTGGCGCAGTACCGGGTCAACGGCCTGAACCTGGCGCCGGTCACCGCCCCCGCCAACGGCACCAGCTCCGGCGCCGGCTATGGCACCTACCTCCTCCTGTATCCCGTCAACGGCGAGCTGGCCCAGGAAATCTGGCCGGAAGATGGCGATGGCAACGTCTATCGCGCCTCCATCTTCCCCCACAACGCCAACCTGAATTATCTGGGCACCGACCCCTCCAGTTACGTGGCCAGCGGCTATTATAAAAACTCCAATCGCGCCGAAAATGACTGGAGCGATTTGATCAACCTGACCTATGCCTTCAGCCAGATCGCCAACGAACAGGACTACCGCAACGCCATCGTCACCAATCTCAACGTCCAGTTGTGGATGCGCTACTTCGCCTATGGCTCCATGGTGAATTACGGCGAAACCTCCCTCTTCAACGGCCGCGGCGATGACTACGCCCTCTACCGCGGCATGAAGGACCGCCGCTTTGTGCTCATCGGCCATGACTTCGACACCATCTTTGGCCAGGGCGATACCACCACCTATTACCCCACCCTGACCAATTCCTCCATCTGGATCATGCTCAACCCCCCCAGCCCCGAGCCGAATGTGCCGTTGCTGCGCCGCTTCCTGACCAACGCCCCCTTTGCCCCCATCTTCTTCGCCGAGCTTAAACGCTTGTGCGACACCACCTTCCACCCCGACCACCTCTTCCCCTTCTTTGATCAGTTGCTCTCCGGCTGGGGGCCGGACGCCGCCAAAATCCGCGAAATGAAAACCCACGCCTTCAACCGGCGGGCGGTCGTCCTCTCGCAGATTCCCCTCACGCTCACCGTCAGCAGCAGCCTCCCCACCCAGAACGGCTACCTCTACACCACCTCCCCCAACGTCACCCTCTTCGGCCAGGCCAACGTCATTGATACCCGCCAGGTCTGGGTCAACGGCAACGCCGCCCTCTGGTCCGCCTGGGAGGGACGCTGGACCAACAGCCTGACCCTCCGCCCCGGCCTCAACCGCGTGCTCGTGCAGTCCCTCAACAGCAACAATGTGGTTTTCGCCAGCGCCACGGCGGACATCTGGTATGACACCACCAGCCAACCCGTCTCCGGCACCATCAGTGCGGACACCACCTGGCTGGCGGCCAGCGGGCCCTACAACGTGACCGGCACGCTGACCATTGGCAGCGGGGCCACCTTGACCATCCAGCCGGGCACCACCGTCTACTTCGGCAGCGGGGCCAACCTGGTGGTGGCC
>JAOAIT010000060.1 GCA_026414565.1 Verrucomicrobiia bacterium | reverse complement strand
AGATGTGTATAAGAGACAGGGGGAGATAGCGTATATCCAGGCGGGGACGCGGTACAATGCGCCGGCGCGGACGGAGGATGGGCAGGCGGTGGCGGCGGGGCAGTTGGTGCGGATCAAGCGGGTGGTGGGGACGCAGTTTTATGTGGAACCGTTGAACCAGAAGGCAGCCGGCCGGACGGGAAGCTGAAGTGAATGTGAATTGCAAGCGGCACGAAACCATCGAGGAATACCAATGCAAATTATGATGACGCCTGTGATGTTTGCGGAGATCACGACGCCGGTGCTGGTGGGACTGGGCATTGGCGCGTTGTTGTTTGTGTTTTTCCTGTTTGCGGCGCTGTGGGCCAGCCGGTTCACGAAGGTGGGGCCGAACGAGGTGCTGGTGGTGTCGGGGCGGAAGCACCGGCTGGAGGACGGGACGGAGGTGGGGTTCCGGATTGTGAAGGGCGGGGGCACGTTTGTGATGCCGGTGGTGGAGAAGGTGGACGTGCTGTCGCTGGAGCTGCTGACGATTGATGTGCAGACGCCGGAGGTTTATACGGTGAAGGGGGTGCCGGTGCGGGTGGACGGGGTGGCGCAGATCAAGGTGAAGGGGGATGATGTGAGCATCCGGACGGCGGCGGAGCAGTTTTTGAGCAAGGGGCGGGAGGAGATCAAGAACATTGCGACGCAGACGTTGGAGGGGCATTTGCGGGCGATTTTGGGGACGTTGAGCGTGGAGGACATCTACCAGAACCGGGATGCGTTTGCGGCGAAGGTGCAGGAGGTGGCGGCGGGGGACATGGCGAACATGGGGCTGGCGATCGTGAGTTTCACGATACGAGACATCCGGGACAACCAGGGCTATTTGGAGGCGCTGGGCAAGCCGCGGATCGCGCAGGTGAAACGGGACGCGCAGATTGCGCAGGCGGAGGCGGATCGGGATGCGATGATCAAGAGCGCGGAGGCGATGCAGAAGGGGCAGGAGGCGAAGTTTGCGGCGGATACGAAGATTGCGGAGGCGCAGCGGGATTACCAGATCAACGTGGCGACGTATCAGGCGGCGGTGAACAAGCAGAAGGCGGAGGCGGATCTGGCGTATGATTTGCAGAAGTACAAGACGGGGCAGTTGGTGAAGGCGGAGGAGGTGCAGGTCAACATCATTGAGAAGCAGAAGCAGATTGAGTTGCAGGAGCAGGAGATCCGGCGGAAGGAGCGGGAGCTGCAGGCGAATGTGCAGAAGCCGGCGGAGGCGGAGCGGTACAAGGTGGAGACGCTGGCCAACGCCAGGAAGTACCAGCTTGAGACGGAGGCGGCGGGCGCGGCGGAGGCGACGAAGCTGGCGGGCTTTGCGAGCGCGGAGGCGGCCAAGGCGCAGGGTCTGGCGCAGGCGGAGATTGTGAAGGCCACGGGTCTGGCGCAGGCGGAGGCGGAGCGGGCGAAGGGTCTGGCGGAGGCGGCGGTGATCGAGGCGCAGGGCAAGGCGCAGGCGGAGGCGATGCGGTTGAAGGCGGAGTCGTTCAAGCTGTACAACCAGGCGGCGGTGATCGAGATGCTGGTGAAGGCGCTGCCGGAGGTGGCGGCGCGGATCAGCGAGCCGTTGAGCAAGATGGAGAAGATGGTGATCATCAACTCGGGGCCGGGGCCCGGGGGCGGGGCGAGCAAAGTGACGGGGGACGTGACGCAGATCATCAGCCAGTTGCCGCCGGTGATCGAGAGTTTGACGGGCATCAAGTTTGAGAAGCTGCTGGAGCAGGTGCCGGCGCTGCGGCAGGCGATGGAGGGGAGTGGCAAGGCGGAGGGCGGGCAGAAGCCGCCGGGGGCCGGCAGTTAAGCGAGGCGGGGCATGCGGCTGCTCGAAGCCATCATGGAGGCGCAGAGCCGCGCCGGGGGCGGGGGCGAGGGGGAGGAGCGGGTGCCCGCCGCCGCGCACGGGGAGGGGCTGCCGCTGGTGGTGTTGAGCTGCGTGGATCCGCGATTGAACGGGCGGCTGCCGCGGGCGCTGGGGCTGGGGGAGGAGCAGTTCATCTGGCTGCGGAATGCGGGGAATATTGTGACGGGGCCGTTGAGCAGCACGCTGCGGTCGCTGGCGCTGGCGTGTCTGGTGAAGGGGGGGCGGGAGATTGCGGTGATTGGGCACACGGGCTGCCAGGTGGCGCAGACGAGCATGCTGGAGCTGACGGAGGCGATGAAGAAGCTGGGGATCGAGCGGAGGCGGCTGCCGGAGAATTTGGTGGAGTATTTCGGGTTGTTTGCCAGCGAGCGGCAGAATGTGATCAAGGCGGTGGAGTTCATCCGGGGCAGTCCGTTGATTGGGCCGCGAATACCGGTGCATGGGTTGATGATCCACACGGAGACGGGGCGGCTGGAGTGGGTGGTGAATGGGTATCAGGCGCTGGAGCAGGCCACGACGGAGTACCGTTCCAGCATTCGGCCACCGCAAACGGTGGGGGTGCCGGGGGACGAGCTGCCCGGGTTCAGGGTGGAGGGCCTGGCGATGCCGGAGACGAAGATCGGCGAGGTGACGACGGGGGCGGGGATGGGCGCCAGCACGGTGCAGCCCGCCGCGGCGGCGGCGCTGGGCGAGGCGGGGGCGGCTGCGGGGGCCATTGGGTCGGTGCAGTCGGCGGCGCCGGCGGCGGCCGGGGGAGGGCCGGCGGCGGCGGAGCGTGGGAAGGGGACGCTGGCGCAGCGGGTGGGGGAGCGGGTGGGGCAGACGGTGGCGGAAAAGGTGACGGAGTTTTTGGAGGCGCGGCTGGAGGGGGCGGAGACGGCGGGGCAGGCGGTGGAGGTGTTGCTCAAGAAAATTGATCCCAACCGACGGTACACGTTGATCGGGAGTGATCAGAAGCGGTATGGGCCGGTGTCGGGGCGGATCGTGCAGCAGTGGTTGAGCGACAACCGGATAGACGCCAACACGCCGGTGCAGGTGGAAGGGTCCAACGTCTGGCAGACGTTGGCGACGTTGCCGGAGGCGAAGGGGGTGCGGTTGCCGCCGCCCATTCCGACGTCGGAATCGCGGAAGCGAGGGCGGTGAGGAGGAAAGGCGGAGGGGGAAGTGCGAAGGGGGAAATGCAAAATGCAAGGTGCAAAGGGCAAAGTGTAAAGTGGGAGAGTGCGGGGGCGAGGGGGCAGGGGGAGGGTTGGGTTGAGGGGGGTGGTTTTGTGAGGATGGCGGTGGGGTGGGTTTTCGGGGAGGAGCCAGGGAGGGGGGCGCGCCTGCATTTTATGCTTGGGAAAGGAAGGTTTTTTTCGTCATCATGGGGTCATGTTCACGGCAGTGAAGTCGGTTCATTTTGTCGGCATTTGCGGGACGGCGATGGCGTCGGCGGCGGCGGCGCTGTATGAGAAGGGCGTGCAGGTGACGGGGTCGGATGCGAATGTGTATCCGCCGATGTCCACGTTTCTGGCGCAGAAGGGCATCGAGGTGATGCTGGGGTACGGGGAGAAGAATCTGGCGCACAAGCCGGATTTGGTGGTGATCGGCAACGCGATATCGCGGGGCAATCCGGAGGCGGAGGCGGTGCTGGAGAAGCGGCTGCGGTATTGTTCGCTGCCGGAGTTGTTGAAGTATTTTTTCATTCAGGGGAAACGGTCGCTGGTGATCACGGGGACGCACGGGAAGACGACGACGACATCGCTGCTGGCGTGGGTGTTTGAGCACAATGGGTTGAATCCGAGTTTTTTGATTGGGGGCATACCCAACAATTTTAATCAGGGGGCGCGGTTCACGGAGAGCGAGTGGTTCATCATCGAGGGGGACGAGTATGACACGGCGTTTTTTGACAAGCGGAGCAAGTTCATGCATTACCTGCCGGAGGTGGCGGTGATCAATAATCTGGAGTTTGATCACGCGGACATATTTGAGAATTTGGGGGCGATTCAGACGGCGTTTCGGCGGTTCATCAATTTGATACCGCGCAACGGGCTGCTGCTGGCGAACAACGAGGATGCGAATCTGGCGCCGCTGCTGGAGCATCTGCCGTGTCCGCTGAAGCGGTTTGGGCTGGGGGCGGATGCGGCGTTGCAGGCGTTTAATTTGCGGTTTGGGCCGACGGCGTGCGAGTTTGAGATACCGAGTTTCAAGTTTCATCTGAATCTGGTGGGGGAGCACAACGTGCGCAACGCGCTGGCGGTGATCGGGGTGGCGAAGCATTGCGGGTTGAGCAACAAGCAGATTCAAAGCGCGTTTGACACGTTCAAGGGGGTGCGGCGGCGGCTGGAGGTGCGGGGGATCGCGGGTGGGGTGACGGTAGTGGATGATTTTGGGCATCATCCGACGGCGATCCGGGAGACGTTGAAGGCGCTGCGGATCAAGTATCCGCAGCAGCGGTTGTGGGCGGTGTTTGAGCCGCGGTCGAACACCACGCGGCGCAATGTGTTTCAGACGGAGCTGCCGCTGGCGTTCAGCGAGGCGGATGCGGTGGTGATAGCGGAGGTGGCGCGGCTGGAGCAGGTGCCGCCGCACGAGCGGCTGAATCCGAAGCAGCTCATGGAGGATCTGGTGGCGCTGGGCAAGCCGGCAGCGTACCTGCCGGATGTGGAGGCGATCGTGAAGCATCTGGTGCAGCATGCCGAGCCGGGGGATGTGGTGTGCATATTCAGTAATGGGGGGTTTGGGGGCATCCACGGGAAGTTGTTGGAGCAGTTGCAGCGGAGGTAGGGAAGGGAGAGGGGGAGGGGGAGGGGGAAGTGCAAAGGGGGAAATGCAAAATGCAAAGTGCAAAATGCAAAATGCAAAATGGGGGAGTGCGGAGG